>DATFVJ010000270.1:0-8122 GCA_035260365.1 Streptosporangiaceae bacterium | reverse complement strand
ACTTCTTCCTCTCCCGCCAGGCTGCCGTCCCTGTGCCGGTAGAAGGCGAGGTCCTCAGGCGGCAGCGGCGTGTTGCCGAGGATGAGATCCGCCGCCTTCTCCGCCATCATCATGACCGGCGCGTAGATGTTGCCGTTCGTGACGTAGGGCATCACCGACGCGTCCACGACCCGCAGGCCGCCGAGGCCGTGCACCCGCATGCTCGCGGGGTCCACCACCGACGCCGGGTCGGTGCCCATCTTGGCCGTGCACGACGGGTGCAGCGCGGTCTCCGCGTCGCGGGCGACCCAGTCGAGGATCTGCTCGTCGGTGGCGACATCCGGGCCGGGCGACAGCTCGCCGCCGTTGAACTGGTCGAACGCGGGCTGGTTGAGGATGTTCCTGGCGATGCGGATCGCCTCCACCCATTCCCTGCGGTCCTGTGCGGTCGACACGTAGTTGAAGCGCAGCGCGGGGTGCACGGCCGGATCGCGTGACGTGATCTTGACCGAGCCCCGCGCGTCGGAGTACATCGGGCCGATGTGCACCTGGTAGCCGTGGCCGCCGGCCGGCGCGGAACCGTCGTAGCGGATGGCGATGGGCAGGAAGTGGAACATCAGGTTCGGATACCCCACGTCCTCGTTGCTCCGCACGAAGCCGCCGGCCTCGAAGTGGTTCGTCGCCCCCGGGCCGTCCCGCAGCAACAGCCACCGCGCGCCGACCCCCGGGCGGTTGCGCCACTTGAGGGCGGGGGCGACGGACACCGGGAGCTTGGACGCGAACTGGACGTAGACCTCGAGGTGATCCTGGAGGTTCGCACCGACACCGGGCAGGTCGTGGACCATGTCCACGCCGAGCGGGGTCAGGTCGCTCGCGCTGCCGACGCCGGAAAGCTGGAGCAGTTGCGGCGAGTTGATGGCGCCGCCGGACAGGATGATCTCACCGGCCCGCACCCGGCGGGCCGGCCCCCGGCCCTGGGTGAACTCCACGCCGACGGCCCGGTTCCCGGCGAAGAGGATCTTCGTCACGAAGGCGCGGCACACCACCTTGAGATTGGCGCGCCCCATGACCGGATGCAGGTACGCGCGCGCCGCGCTGAGCCTCCTGCCACGGTGGATGTTGCGGTCGAAGGCGGCGAAGCCCTCCTGGCGGAAGCCGTTCACGTCGTCGGTCAGCGGGTAACCCGCCTCCTGCACCGCGGCGAAAAACGCGGTGAACAGCGGGTTGGTCGCCGGTCCGCGTTCGAGAACCAGCGGGCCCTCGGCGCCGCGGAACTCGTCGGCGCCCGCCAGGCACGTCTCCATCCGCTTGAAGTACGGCAGGCAATGGGCGTAGTCCCATTCCCGCATGCCCGGGTCGCCGGCCCAGCGCTGGTAGTCGAGCGGGTTGCCGCGCTGGAAGATCATTCCGTTGATGCTGCTCGAACCGCCGAGGACCTTACCGCGGGCGTGGTAGATACGCCGCCCGTGCAGGCCGGGCTCTGGCTCCGATTCGTAACGCCAGTCGTAGAACCGGCTGCCGATCGGGAACGTGAGCGCGGCCGGCATGTGGATGAAGACGTCCCAGCGGTAGTCGGGGCGCCCGGCTTCGAGCACGAGGACGCGGTTGGCTTCGCCGGCCGACAGCCGGTTCGCCAGGGCGCTACCGGCCGACCCGCCGCCGACGATGATGAAATCGAAACGTTCTGACGCCATGTTTTCCCTTGATCAGCTGGCTTCGCCCGACTCGGGATGTTACCAGCGCATGCGGTCCGGGCCGGCGGCGACCCGGTGCCGGCCCGGTGCCGGCCCGGTGCCGGTCCGCCGGCTTTGCCGCAGGTTACGTGCCTATCACCGCAGCCAGGGTCGTGCCGAGGTCGCCGAGGATGACGGCGGCCGCGTTGCGCCCCGGCGCGCCCGATACCGAACCGCCCGGGTGGGTCGTCGCGCCCGTCTGGTACAGGCCAGGGATGGGCATGCGGTGATTCGCCCAGCCCGCAGCCGGCCGGAGCCGGCCCGACTGCGCCGGGGTCATGTCGCCGCCGTGGCACGAGCCGTGCCAGTTGTGCCCGTTGAAGCGCTCCAGGTCAAGCGGGCTCTTGATGTTCGACGCGAGGATCACGTCGTCGGCCAGGTCAGGCGCGTACCTGCGCAGCAGGGCCAGGTTGGCCGCGGACACCTCGTCGCGGATCTCGTCCCACCGCTCCGGGCCGCCCGGCAGCTCGTACGGCTGAAAACCGACGACCTTGAGGGTGTGGTGGCCCGCGGGCGCGCGCGACGCGTCGGCGACGGTCGGGCAGAGCACGAGCAGCACCGGATCGTCGGTCGCCACCCGCCCCGCGCGGAAGTCGGCGCCGACGCGCAGCATCCGCGCGGCCGAGTGCGGCGTGCCCGACGCGACCGGCGTCACCGTCGTCTCCCCCGCGGCGAACCGCGGCGGCTTCGTGGTCGCGTAGTGCGTGACGAACATGGACACGCCAGGCTGCCAGGCATCGACGCGGGCGCGGAACTCCTCGCCCCAGAGCGCTGGTGGCGCCATGTCCACCAGATGCTTGATGTGGATGGTGGACAGCACCGCCTTGCCCGCGCGGAGACACTCGCCGGTGGCAAGCTCGACGCCGGTGCACCGGGCGCCGCGCCCGCCGCCGCCTTCCACGATCAGCCGGGCGACAGTGGCGCCGGTCCGCACCACGCCGCCGTGATCTTCGATCAGCCGGCACAGCGCCCTGGGCAGCGCGGCCGACCCGCCCTGCGGCAGCGTCCAGCTGTGCTGCTGACGGCCGAACGCGAGCGAGTAGGCGAGCAGCCCGGTACCTGGCCGGTCCGGTGGCTGCATGGTCATGAAGGACATCCAGAGCATGAACGCCCTGGTGTGCTCGTCGGCGAACTCGCGCTCGATCGCATCCCACGCCGACATCGCGTCCTCGCGCCGCCACCACGCGCCGCGCGGGTGCCCGGCGAGCAGTTGCGCGAGCGGCTCACCCTCGCCCGCGGGTGTGTACCTGTACCTGCTGACGAGCGGCGCGATGTCCGCGTAGCCGGCGAGCATGCGGTGCAGCGCAGCGGCGTCGCGCCGGTCGAACTTCGCGAACTCCTCGTACGTGCGGTCGGCGTCGCGCCACTGGGTCAGCCAGGATCCGTCGGGGAACGGCACGTGGACGACCGGGTCCGGGTGCAGGTACGTCAGGCCGTACCCGGCGAGTCCGAGCTCCTCGCGGCGGATGATCGGGCTGGACTGCAGCAGGTTGTGCGCGGTGGAGCAGGTGTCGTGCAGGAAGCCGGGCAGCGTCAGCTCCTGCGAGCTCGCGTCCCCGCCGGCCTCCTGCATCGCTTCGAGCACGAGGCAGCGCTGGCCCGCCTTCGCCAGGTAGGCCGCCGCGATCAGGCTGTTGTGCCCGCCGCCGGCGACCACGACGTCAAACTCCTCAGGCACCTGAGCCTCCTCCCGCAGGGCGCCGACGACGCTCAGGCGATGCTATTAGCCTGCGATGTTGTTGGCCTGGCCGTCCCTGCGGTCGTTTCCGCGGCCCTGGCCCGGGCGCCCGCCCGACCGCTGTGCCCGCCGTGGTGCGGGCCCTGCGGGCCCTGCGGTCCGCGGGCGGGGGGCCTGCCCCGTGGGCTGCGCGTGCTCCGCCCGGGTGCGCGCTCGCGGCGCCGCGGGCACCGGGGTACCGGAGGCGGCGAGCTGCCTGACCGTGTTGTCGCCGGTTTGCACGTGGTGGCTGGTGGGGGTGACCCCGATCGCCTCGTGCAGCCGCGCCACCTCGCGCACCTGGTCGGGTGAGACAAGGGCGAGGACGGTGCCCTGGGCGCCGGCCCGTGCGGTGCGCCCGGACCTGTGCAGGTAGTCCTTGCCGTCGTTGGGCGGATCGAAGTGGACGACCAGGTCCACGTCGTCCACGTGGATGCCGCGCGCGGCGACGTTGGTGGCGACGAGAACGCGCGGATGTCCCTCGGCGAACGCGTCGAGGGCGCGCTGGCGCTGGTTCTGGTTGAGGTTGCCGTGCAGGGCCGCGGACGGGATCCCGGTCCGGTTGAGCTGCTTGGCCAGCCGCGCCGCGCCGTGCTTGGTACGGACGAAGAACAACGTACGGGCCGGGCGCCCGGCGATCTCCGCCGCCACCGCGACCCGGTCGCTGGCCGGGAGCACGAACACCCGGTGATCCATCGCCTCGACGGGGGCCGCGGCGGGCGCGACGGCATGGATGGCCGGATCGCTGAGATAGGCGCGGACCAGGCCGCCGACGCCGCGGTCGAGGGTGGCGGAGAAGAGCATCCGCTGACCGCCGGCGGGCGTGGCGTCCATGATGCGGGTCACCGAGGGCAGGAAACCGAGGTCGGCCATGTAGTCCGCCTCGTCGATGACCGTCACCTCGACGGCGGTGAGCGTGCAGGATGACCGGTCGAGCAGGTCGATCAGCCGCCCGGGGGTGGCGACCACGACATCGACGCCCCTGGCCAGCTTGTCGATCTGCCGGCCGATGGAGGCGCCGCCGTAAACGGTGGCCACCCGCAGGCCCACCGCCTGCGCGAGCGGCGAGAGCACCGCGGCAACCTGAACCGCGAGTTCGCGGGTGGGCACGAGCACGAGCCCGCGTGGCGCCTTGGCCTTGCGGGGCCGCGCCGGTGTGGTGAGGCGGGCGAGCATGGGCAGGCCGAAAGCGAGCGTCTTACCCGACCCGGTCTGGGCGCGGCCGAGGACGTCGCGGCCGGCCATTGCGTCCGGCACGGCCGCGGCCTGGATCGGGAAGGGTGCCGTGACTCCGGCGCGGGTCAGCGCGGTCACCAGCGGCGCGGACACGCCCAGGTCCGCGAATGTCGCCGCGGTGGGGACGGGTGCGCCGAGCGCGGCGGCAAGCGCGCGGTCCAGGTCGGGGTCTTCGCCCTGGCGCGGCGGCGCCTGGGGCTGGCGGTTCTGGCCCGCCGCGCTCCGGTACGGCCGGGCAGGCCCGGAGTCCTGGCCGGCGGCCCCCCGGCTCGCGGACCCTGCCCCGCGGCTCGCGGACCCGCGGCTCGGGGGCTTGTGACTCGCGGACCCGGACCCGCGGCTCGTGGATCCACGGCTCGCGGGCTTGCCGCCGTGGCCGGCGGGCCCACCGCCCTGACCGGCGGATCCGCCGTGGCGGCGGGCCGCGGCGCGGCGGCGGGCAGGCTGGCGCTCAGCAGGCTGAGGCATTAATGAAGCTCCCTCGGTGTCGGATGGCCGCGTCATGGTCGGAGGCGTCGACGACGGCGGCAACACGGCCCACCGGGAAGCGAACTACTCTCACATGCGACCTCGCGGGCACTCGCCCGCGGCGTGACGGCATTCCGCCGTCGCAAGTGGCAACGCTACCAGCAGCCTGGATGTTCCGCGTGTGGCGGCTGGGGGCCTGCCGCCGGCGTGCTCGGGCGGCCGCGCCGGGCGACGGGGCGCCGGCCGGCCGCAGCACACGGCGGTCCCGCCCGGCGGCCGGGCTCAGCCGCTGGGCCCGGTGATCCCGGAACGTGGCCGCAGGCTGGCCAGATCGGCGGCGGCGCGGCCGGAGATCCATCCCTCGTAGTCACGGCCACCTGTGATCCTGCGCTCCTGTAGCTCAGGAAACGTCGCTTCGACGGCCCGGTCGACGGCCTGGTCACGGGCGGCAAGCACCGGCAGGAGATTCTTGCCCGCCGGCTCGGCCGAGACCCTGGTGGCCACCTCGTCCGCGGTGGCGCGCAGCCGCTCGCCGATGCGCTGGGCGTAAGCGGCAAGAAACGAGCTGCGGAACGACCTGGTGCGTGACCGGCCGTAGGCGTCGCGGCGCGCGCCCGCGTGCACCATCGCCGTGGTGGCCTGCACGAGCAGCGACGTGTAGAGCAGCTCGACCGCGCCGAGATCGGCCGCGAATCCGTAGACCGTGGAGAAACCGAGCCCGCGGTGCCATACGGCGCGGCAGCGGTTCGCCGCGGCGACCACGTCGACAAGCAGGGCCTTGGGTGCCTCGTAGGGATTGTCGACCGGCAGGCGGCGCCCCTCCGGTTCGCCCGGGCGGCCGGATCGAGCGTCGACGAGCGCGCGGTCGATGCTGTGCCTGGCCATCAGCTCCTGCGCCCGCGCGCTGAGCGCCTCGGCCTCGTCAGGGAACTCCGTCGACTCGGCCTTGGCCAGCAGCGCGCGGATGCGGGCGAGCATGCGCTCGTCACCCGCCCGCGACTGCGGCGAACCGGGCCGCGCCGCAGCCCCGGTACCGGTACCGGTACCGGCGCGCGCCTGGCCCGGTGGCGGGCACAGCAGCGGGAGCCGGGGAAGGGTCCCGAGCGCGTAGATCACGTCAAGCGCGCGGACGATCACGGCGAGCCGGTCAAGGCCATCGCGGTCGCCGCGCGCCTGCAGGTAACCGTCGCCGCCGGCCCACCACACCCGCGCGTCGAGCGCGCTGAGCTGCGCCTGCCAGCGATCGTCAACCGTCGCGGCGGCGTAACCGCGCATCTCGGCCGCGATCGCGTCGCCGACGACGCGGGCGGGCCCGCTGCCAAGTTCCCGGCCGACCGCGCGGACGACGTCGGCCGGCTGCCAGCCGTACCGCCATACGGCGGTGACGCGGTCCTCAAGCGCACCCATGAGCGCGCCCTCGGTGATCCGCCACCAGTCCGCGACGCCTGGCCGCTCCGCCAGTTGCGCGGCGCACCGCAGGAAGGCCGGGCCGTCCGCACCGGACCTGGCCTGCACCGCGTCCGCCACCAACTGCGCGGCGAGCTGCGCGGGCGGCAGGCCAGCGGACGCGGACGCGGGGCCGGCGGGCCGGGGGGCAGGCCCGGGCCGCCCGGCATGGCGCCGCTTCCTGTCCTTCTCTTTGGCGCGGCGGCGCTGCCGGTTCGCTTTGCCCACGGCACCTCCCGTTGTCCGGCTCCCGCAGTATCCTGCCACGGCGCACTGACAAGGCGCGCTGACACGCGGCGGTAACAAGGCGCGGCCATAAGACGCGGCCATAAGGCGCGGCGACAACCCGCCCGAAGCCGCCTACAGTGAACCTCAGGGCCTTGTGCTCAGCCGATCGCAGCGGTGGTGGTCCGATGACCGATGACCGGTCGTTCCGTGCATCCGACGAGGATCGCGAACGCGTCGTCGGGGTGCTACGCGAGCAGATGGTCGCCGGGCGCCTGTCGAGCGAGGAACTCGACGAGCGGGCCGGCGGCGCCTATTCCGCGAAGACCTGGGACGACCTGCGCAGTCTGGTCAGGGACCTGCCGGTCACCGTGCGGTTCGCCGACGAGCGTGTCCCGGTTGCCCCACCGCGGGTAGTCCGGCTGTCGCCGCGCCCACGCCGGCCGTCCATGCTGCTGCCGATCGCCGTCGTCTGGCTCGCTCTCATGATCATCGGTGACCGGATCGTCTTCCTGGCCCCGATCCTCGTCCTGGCGATGATCATCGGGATCATCGTCGTGTTCAGCCGGCGGTGGGCGCGCCGTCTGTAACGCAGCGCCGCCGCGAGGGCGGCGGCAGGCATGGCAGCCGCCTCACCCGTGCGCGAGCCGTTGGATCATTATCCGCAAGGGCCCGCAGGTGATTGACACGCGGATTTGATCTTCGCGGTGACGGTCCAAATTTGCTGTCAGGCAAGCGTTGGGCTGCGCGGGTGCCGGCCGGTGGGCAGCACCGATGCCACGGGATGGCTCGTGCCGGGAGACTTCCTGCGGTCAGCGCGATGGTGCCGGCCGGTGGGCAGCACGATGCCACGGGATGGCTCGTGCCGGGAAGCTTCGTGCCGTAAGCGGCATGGTGCTGGCTGGGCGGGGTGCCGCGGCGGGTAGCCGTGACCTACCGGGGTCCTCAACTGTCATTGCGGACCACCCGCAATTACCCACCATGACCCCAGTGTGTCCCCCTGGCGCGGTCGCCGTGGCTGCAGTGCGGTGCGCCCGGCGGCGCCGCGGATCGCGGGGGCCAGGGCACCTGTGATCCGCGGCGCTGACGAGCCGCGCGGCAGTCCGCCGGTGCGGCCCGGTGTGTATTTCGGACACGCGCTGGTGTGTGGCCGCGCTGGTGTGGCCGCGCTGGTGTGTGGCCGCGCTGGTGTGTGGCCGCGCTGGCGGTCGCGCGACTGATCGCGGGGGCTGCTCGCGGCGCTCTATGGCAGGTCAGGCCGTGCGCGAATGGCCGCGTAGGCGGTAGCCGGTTGATACTGGTGGTCTGTCAAGCGGGG
>DATFVJ010000269.1:0-12161 GCA_035260365.1 Streptosporangiaceae bacterium | reverse complement strand
CGTGGAGTTCGATCCGCGCTACCTCGTCGGCGCCATCCCGCCGTTGTGCGTGGCCGCCGCCATCGGCATCCAGCAGATAACCGGCGTGGCGAAGCCGTTTCGCCCCGGACGCCCAGCGGCGCTGTGACCCGGTCGGCGGCGGAATTACGTCATATCAAGCACAGAATCCACCGCGATCATGGACTGGGGCGGGCTTGCTCCGGCACCAGACCCGGCGGCGCCGTCGAGAGCGTCGCCAGGATCGCCTCGGCGAGCAGCCGGGCGGAACCGGCGGTCAACTCCACCGCGACCCGCGCGGACGGTCCCTCACCCGGGTTGAGGAAGTCGACGTTGAGGGTATGGTCGGCCGGCGCGTGCACCGGGTGGTCGAAGTAGACGGTCGCGTCGCTGAGCCGGAACCAGCCCTGCGGCCCCTTGCCGCTCCCGGAGATCTCGATCTTCTCGGTGTGGTACGTGCACATGCCATCTCTCCCTGCTCCGTGCTGCGCGCTCCATGCTGCGCGCTCCATGCTGCGCGCTCCGTGCCAAGCGCTCCGTGCTATGCGGCCAGGTAGCGGCCGAACCAGTCCCAGATCCGCCGCCAGCCAAGGGCGGCCGCCTCGGGCCGGTAGGCGGGCCTGTCCACCGAGAAGAACGCGTGGCCCGCGCCCTCGTAGGTATGGAACTCGTAGGTCTTACCGTGCGCGGTGACCACCTTCTCCAACTCGGCCGTCTCCTCGGGTGACGGATAGGAGTCGTCGGCGCCGAACAGCCCGAGCAGCGGGCAGGAGAGGTTCTCCGCGAGCCCGATGATCGGCTGCACCTTCAGCGGCATGCCCTCGGGCGGCGTGCCGACGACGAACGCGCCGTAGCAGTCGACCGCGGCGTCAAGCGGCAGGCTGCACGCGGCCAGAAACGCCTGCCTGCCACCCGAGCAGTAACCGATCACACCGGCCTTGCCGTTCGCGGTGGTGAGCGACCTCAGGTATCTCGCGGCGCCGTCGACGTCACCGACCAGGCGCTCGTCCGGCACACCCCCGGCCGCGCGCACCGCGGCCGCCGCGTCGTCCGGGCTCGCTCCGCGTGCCTCACGCGAGTAAAGGTTCGGGCATATCGCGTTGTAGCCGTGGTAGGCGAATTTCCTCGTGATCTCCTTGGTGGGCTCGTCGAACCCGGGCATGTGGTGGATCACGACCACGCCGCCGCGTGGGCCCTCGCTCAGCGGCCTCGCGAGGTAGGCCTCGATCTGGTCACCGCCGTGTCCCGCGATGGCGACGGTCTCGGCCATCATCGCGTCGTATTGAGTCATGACCGCATCTTTGCATTCCGGGGGAGCCTGACACGGCGCGGGTTCTGGTGCCGGCGGCGATCGTGAGGCACAATATCGCGTGGGTAGTTGGGCGATTTGGCATCGGCGCGCGTACCTGGTCGGCACGCGCAGGCGTCATGCGCGCGACGTGAGCGCGTAGCCCGGCCGCCCGCGGGCCGTCCGTTATGGCCGGCCACCGGGTTTCCTGAAGTGCCGAGGTCGTCGGGGAAGGCGCATCTCGTCCGCTGCCAGGAGGTCCGGTGTCTGCACGTGGCGTTGTGTACGTTCATTCGGCGCCCCCGGCGCTGTGCCCGCACGTCGAGTGGGCGGCGGCGGGGATTCTCGGCGTGCCCGTAACCGTGCCGTGGGTCAGCCAGCCAGCGGCGCCGGGCATGATGCGGGGCGAGCTTGGCTGGCAGGGACGGCCGGGAACGGCGGGCGCGATCACGTCCGCGCTGGCCGGCTGGAACCGGCTCCGCTTCGAGGTGACCGAGGAAGCGAGCCCGGGCTGTGACGCGGTCCGCCATAGCTACACGCCGAGCCTGGGCACCTTCACCGCGGTGACGGGTGGCAACGGGGACATCCTGGTACCCGAGAACCGCCTGCGGGCGGCGATGGCGCTGGCGGCTGACGGCCGGATGTCACTCGAGGACGAACTGGGCCGCCTGCTTGGCGAGCCCTGGGATGCCGAGCTTGAGCCGTTCCGCTACGCCGGCGAGGGCGCGCCGGTCAGGTGGCTGCACGCGACCGGCTGACCGGGGCGGGCCACTTTGCGTTGATAACCTGAGCTGCGTATCTCGGCACCGGGGGTGGTGCGACTGCGGGTACGCACCACCCCACGGCTTCACGTAAGGCCCGGCCTGCCGCCGGTACCCTCGCGGCCGAACACCTTGCGTAGCAGAGCAGATACTACTAAGCACATTCTTCCAATAGCAAGATGTCATCTGATCATTACTTTCTGTTATTTTGTCCGCATCGGTACGAGGCGAGGACAGCATGGACCCAGGGCTTTCCCCGCTACGTGACGGTGACCGTGGTGGACGGGCTTGTGCTCGCGCGCTCGGTGTTCGAGCACGCGGTCAACTACCGCAGCGCCATGATCTACGGTCCGGTCCGCGCGGTCACCGAGCCTGGCGCCAAGCTGGCCGCCCTCCGCTGCGTGAGTGAGCACCTCGCGCCTGGGCAGTGGGACTACGCGCGTCAGCCGAACCGTAAGGAGCTCGCCGCGACCACCCTGCTCAGCCTGCCGCTCGCGGAGGCGTCGGTGAAGATCCGCCGCGGGCCACCGGACGACGGGGACACCCCGGACGCGGAACTTGGGCTATGGGCGGGCGAGCTGCCGCTGGTCGCGGCGTGGCAGCAGCCGGTGCCCGATCCGTCGCTCCCGGCCGCCGTGCCGGTGCCGCCGCACATCGCGCACCGGGCGGGCACGCCCGCCTCCCCGCCCTGACGCCGGGCTCAGACCGGCGCGGGCCTCAGAGCGGTATGTTGCCGTGCGCGCCGCGCGTCGGGAGCGCGTCGGCGATCGCCCGGACGAGTGCCTGCCTGGTCTGGCCAGGCTCGACGACCTCGTCGACCACGCCGAGGTCGCGTGCGCGCTGCAGGTCGCCGGCCACCTTCTCGTGCTGCGCGGCGAGTTCGGCCTCCACCTCGTGCCGGTGCTCCTCGGGCACCTCGGCGAGGCGGCGCCGGTGCAGGATGCGCACCGCGGCGACCGCACCCATCACGGCGATCTCCGCGGTCGGCCACGCGAACACGCGGGTCGCGCCGAGCGCGCGTGAGTTCATCGCGATGTAGGCGCCGCCGTAGGCCTTCCGCGTGACCAGCGTGACCCGGGGCACGGATGCCTCGGCGAAGGCGTGCAGCAGCTTCGCGCCGCGGCGAACCACGCCGTCCCATTCCTGGCCGACCCCGGGCAGATAGCCCGGCACGTCGACGAGCACCACGAGCGGCACCCCGAACGCGTCGCACATCCGCACGAACCGGGCGGCCTTCTCCGCCGAGGTGGCGTCGAGGCAGCCGCCGAGCCGCATCGGGTTGTTGGCGATCACCCCGATGGTGCGCCCGGCCAGCCGGCCGAGCGAGGTCACCACGTTCGGCGCCCACCTCGCGTGCAGCTCAAGGCCAGGCTCGTCGAGCAGCCCGTTCACCAGCGGGTGCACGTCGTACGCACGCCGCGCCGAGTCCGGCAGCACGGCGGCGAGGTCGGCGCCGCCCGCGTGGCCGGGGTCCACCATGCCCTGGTCGCCGAGCAACGCGGTCAGCCGGCGCGCCTGGGCCAGGGCCTCGGCGTCGGTCTCCGTCACCACGTGCACCACGCCGGACCGCCGGCTGTGCGGCTCCGGGCCGCCGAGCCGCGCCATGTCCACGTCCTCACCCGTCACGCTGCGCACCACGTCCGGCCCGGTCACGAAGATCCGGCCCTGACCGGACAGGATCACCACGTCGGTGAGCGCCGGGCCGTACGCCGCGCCCCCGGCCGCCGCACCGAGCACCACGGAGATCTGCGGCACGACCCCGGACGCCCTGGTCATCGCGGCGAAAACGGTGCCGACCGCGTGCAGGCTCTCCACTCCCTCGGCCAGCCGCGCGCCGCCAGAGTGCCACAGGCCGATCACCGGGATGCCGTCGGCGACCGCCGTGTCGTAGGCGCGGGTGATCGCGGCGCAGCCCGCGCTGCCCATGGCGCCGCCCTGGACCCGCGGGTCGCTGGCGAAGGCCACCGCCCGCGTGCCGTGGACGCGGCCGGTCCCGGCGAGCGCGCCGGAGTCGTCACGCGGCGTGATCTCCTTGAGCGTGCCCTCGTCGAACAGGGCGGCGAGGCGCACCCGCGGGTCGCGGGTGAGGCGCGGCGAGTCCGCGGCGTCCCGCTGGCCGGCCGCGCCGGTCACGGCAGATGCGGGTTTTTCCATGACGGTCACGGTGTCTCCTCTGGCTAGTGCCCGGTCGGGCCGTGGGCCACGTGAGGTGCGTCAAGAGCGCCGGCACCGGGTCTGGGCCACGCTCGCAGGTGGTACGCAGGCCGTTGCCGGCTCGCGCGGCGCCGGGGAGCCACCGGGCGTCGCTATGCCGCGGTGAACACGAGCGCTACGTTGTGGCCGCCGAAGCCGAACGAGTTGTTCAGCACGGCGGCCGGCCCCGGCCCGTGGTAGTGCAGCTTGCGTGGCTCGGTCGCGATGTCGGCGCCTGCCGCGGCGATCTCGTCGTCGAGATCGTCCACGTTGATCGTGGGCGGCGCGATGGAATCGCGCAGCGCGCAGATGGCGGCCACCGACTCGAGCGCGCCCGCGCCCGCGATCAGGTGACCGGTCATCGACTTGGTGCCGGAGATGATCGCGTCGCCGATCTCCCGGTTGATGGCGAGTACCTCCGGCACGTCGCCCGCTGGTGTCGACGTCGCGTGCGCGTTCACGTGCACGACCTGCTCCGGCGTCACGCCCGCGTCGGCGAGGGCGCGCCGGATGGCCATGGCCGCGCCAGTGCCGTCGGGCTCGGGCTGCGCGATGTGGTGCGCGTCCGCGGAGTAGCCCGCGCCCGCGGCGACCGCGATCACCCGGGCGCCGCGCCGCGCGGCGTGCGCGGCCGATTCGAGCACGACCGCGGCCGCGCCCTCACCGAGGACGAAACCGTCCCTGCCCTTGTCGAACGGCCGCGACGCGCGCCCGGGCTCGTCGTTTCTGGTGGACAGCGCGCGCATCGCGGCGAACGACGCGACGTGCAGGGCGTGGATCGGCGCCTCGGTGCCGCCCGCCACGACCACGTCCGCGCGCCCGGAGCGGATCATTTCGATGCCGTAGGCGATGGCCTCCGCCCCGGACGAGCACGCGCTCGCCGGGGAGTGCGCGCCGGCCCTGGCGCCAAGCTCCAGGCTGATCCAGCCCGCGGAGCCGTTCGGCATCAACATCGGGACGGTGAAGGGTGAGAGCCGTTGCCAGCCCTTTTCCTTCAGCGTGTCGTACGCGGTCAATGTGGTGATCATGCCGCCGACACCGGAGGAGAACGCCACGCCAAGCCGCTCGGGGTCCGCCGCAGGCGCGCCCGCGTCCTGCCACGCCTCCCGCGCGGCGACCATGGCGAACTGCTCACAGCGGTCCAGCTTGCGGGCCGTCACGCGGCCGAGCACCGTCGCCGGGTCGACCGCGGCTCTCGCCGCGATCTGGACCGGCATGTCTGCCACCCAGGCCTCGGTGAGCCGCTGTACGCCGGATTTGCCCGCGAGGATCGCCGACCAGGTGGACGCGGCATCCCCGCCGAGTGGAGTGGTCGCGCCGAGGCCGGTCACCACGACGCTGACCTGGTCTCTTGCCACTTGCTGATCGCTCCCTCTGCTAGTAACTGACGGCACTACCGCATCTTCTGGTGCGGAAGTGGCTGGTCAGGCCGACACGGCCGACCGCTGCACGTAGCTGACGACGTCCTGAACGGTCGTGAGGTTCTTCAGCTCCTCGTCGGGGATCTCCACGCCGAACTTGTCCTGCGCGGCGACCGCGATCTCGACCATGGACAGCGAATCGATGTCGAGATCGTCGACGAAGCTCTTGCCCGGCGTTACCTCGTCGGCCGGCACTCCCGCGATCTCGTCGATGATCTCGCCGAGGCCCGCAAGAATTTCCTGCTCGGTCATCGCCATGGTGCGTGTTCTCCTTCTCGTTATCGGTTCATCGGTTATGAAACAGACTGACGTATCCCGGTTACCCGGCTCGTCAGCCCAGGTAAATCTTTCTGGGCCGTCAGGGCATGACGATCACCTGGGCGGCGTAGGTCATCCCTGCGCCGAAGCCGAGCACAAGCACCGGGGCCCCCGAGCGGAGCTGCCCCTTCTCCGTCATCCGCGCGAGCGCGAGCGGGATCGACGCGGACGAGGTGTTGCCCGACTCGACGATGTCGTCGGCCACGATCATGTCCCGCGCGCCAAGCTGCCGCGCGATCGCCTCCACGATCCGCAGGTTGGCCTGGTGCGGCACGAACGCGGCAAGCTCGGAAGGCGCGATCCCCGCCCGGGCGCAGGCGGCCTGCGCGACCGGCGCGAGCACCGTCGTCGCCCAGCGGAAGACGCTCTGCCCCTCCTGGCGGATGAAGGACTTGCGGTCCGGGATGAAGATCTTTTCCGCGTGCTCGCCCGCACTGCCCCATACCACCGGGCCGATGCCGGCATCCGCCGCGGCGTCGGCCCCGGTCACCACCGCCGCGCCCGCGCCGTCGGCGAAGATGATGCAGGTGGACCGGTCGGTCCAGTCGACCCACTGGGACAGCTTCTCCGCGCCGATGACGAGCGCCGCGCTCGCGGACCCGGCGCGCACCGCGTCGCTGGCGTTCGCCAGCGCGTAGCAGAACCCGGCGCAGGCCGCGTTGACGTCGTACGCGCCCGGAGCGCGGATGCCGAGCCGGTACGCGACCCTGGCGGAGGTGTTGGGTATCGGGGCGTCCTGCGTGCAGGTCGCGACGATGACGAGATCGATGTCGTCCGCGGCGAGGCCGCTCGCCGCGAGGGCCTTGCCGCCCGCGGCCGCCGCCATGTCCGCCACGCTCTCGTCGTCCGCGGCGATGCGCCGGCTCGCGATGCCAACCCGGCTTCTGATCCATTCGTCGCTGGTGTCGATCATCGCGGCGAGATCGTCGTTGGTCACCACCTTGGCGGGCTGGTAACCGCCGAACGCGAGGATCCGCGCGGCGGGGGCGCCAGCGGGCAGGTCCATGGGGATTCCTCTCATTCGGCTGTCTCCGGCTGGAGTCTGACGATGGGCTGGCCGGCGCTGACCGGGTCGGCGTCCTCGACCAGCCACTCCACGACGTGACCCGCGCAGGGCGCGAGCAGTGGATGCCTGTTGCCCCGGGCGTCGACGTGACCGAGTTCCGCGCCCGCCGTCACGTGGCCGTTCAGCTCCTCGTCGCGTGCCATCGCGGCGTCAGCGCGGAACGTGCCCGCGAGCGGCGCCACGAGCAGGCGCCACTCCGGGGTGTGCGAGGCGGTGTTCACGGCGTGCGCGGCGACGAGGCTGCGGGCGGCGTCAAGCTCGGCGGGCGTCTTCAGTGCGAGCAGCGCCGCTCCCGGCAGCGCGCGCCTGGCCAGGGCGGTCAGGGTGCCGGCCGGCGGCAGTTCGATGATGGCGCTCACCCCGAGACCCGCGAACGTCCGCATGCACGCGTCCCAGCGGACCGGCTCGCTGACCTGGCTGGTGATCCGCTCCAGCCACTCGCGGCCGGTGCGCACGGCGGCTCCGTCCCGGTTGGAAAGCAGCGTGGTGCGCGGGTCGCTGGCCGCTACGGCGCCGGCCGCGCGGCGCAGCGCGTCGGTGGCCGGGGCCATGTGGTGGGTGTGGAACGCACCGGCGACCTGCAGCGGGCGCAGCTTGGTCCGAGGCGGCTGGTCAGCCGCCAGCTTGGCCAGCTGCGCCGTGGTCCCGGCCGCGACGACCTGGCCGGGGCTGTTGATGTTTGCCGGGGTAAGGCCGATGGCGGCGATCGCGGCGAGCACCTCGGCCTCGTCGCCACCGAGAATCGCGGTCATGCCGGTCTGCTCGGCGGTCGCGGCACGGGCCATCGCCTCGCCGCGGACCCGGACCAGGCACATCGCGTCGTCTGGGCTGATCACGCCCGCGATGGCACCGGCGGCGAGTTCCCCGACGCTGTGCCCGGCGACGGCGCCGCACAGCCGCCACGCCTCGTCGATATGACCGAACAGCGCGCCGGCCGCGGCCATCGCGGCCGCGACGAGCAGGGGCTGCGCCGTCGCGGTGTCGCGGATTTCGTCGGCGTCGCCGGTAGTGCCGTAGCGCACGAGGTCGCGGCCGGCGAGCTCGGACCAGGCGGCGAGCTGGGCGGATACGCCAGGGACGGCAAGCCACGGCGTGAGGAAACCGGGTACTTGAGCGCCCTGGCCGGGTGCGACGATGACGAGCATTCTTTCACACTGCCCTGTAGGACTCCGCTATAAGAATGCAGAAGAGTACGAAGTTGGCCGCACAGACTTTGTCTATAGCCTACAAATCATGTGGCTTTGTGATCGGTGCAGGCCTGGCCGGCCCCGCGTCGGCCGTGTCCGCGAGGCGTTCCCTGGCCGGGTAACGCGCCTCTAGCCGGCCCATCGTCACCGCTATCTGTAGCGCGAACGTGCCGCGGCCGTCGCCGGGCAGGTAGCCGGTCAACTCGGCGATCCGGCGCAGGCGGTAGCGGACGGTATTGGGGTGGACGAACAGCAGCCGCGCGGTGGCCTCGAGCGACAGGCCGTGCTCCAGGTAGGCGGACAGGGTGTCGAGCAGCGGCGAACCGCTGCGCAGCAGTGGTTCGTAGACATCGCCGATGAGCTTGTGGCGCGCCTCCTGGTCGCCGTCGAGCGCGCGTTCGGGCAGCAGGTCGTCGGCATCGACCGGCCGCGGTGCGTCCGGCCACGCGGGCGCCGCGCGCAGGCCGGCGAGTGCGACCCGCGCCGAGCGGGACGCCGACTGCAGGTCGGGTACGGCGGGGCCGACGACCACGGGGCCACGGCCGAACCGGCCAGCGAACTGCGCGGCCGCCTTGAGCGGATCGGACACGCCGCCGAGCAGCACGATCAGCCGGTGCCCCTGCACACCTGCCAGCAGGTCATGGCGGGTCCTGCGGGCCTGCATCCGCAGTTCGTCGATCACCGCCTCGGGCTCGGTCTCGTCGGTCTGGCCGACCATGGCCACCACTGGCGACGACGACCACCGCAGGGCCGACGTCCACGAATGCATGCTGTCGTGCACCTCGCCGTGCAGCAGTTCGTCCACGACCAGGGCCTCAAGCCGCGCGTCCCACGCGCCGCGCGCCTCGGCGGCCCGCGCGTACACCTGGGCGGCGCCGAACGCCACCTCCCGGGTGTAGCGCAGCACGGCCTCGCGCAGTTCCACCTCGCCGCCCGGCGCGGCAAGCTCGTTGACCTGGGCTTCCACCACGTCGATGACGACCCGCACCATCTCCACCGTCTGCTGCAGCGTCACCGCGCGGGTCAGTTCGCGCGGCGCCGTGCCGAACACCTCGCCGGTGATGGCCGGCCGGTCCTTCTCCGGATGCTTGATCCAGTCGACGAACGCTGCCACTCCGGCCTGCGCGACGAGCCCGACCCAGGACCTGTTCTCCGGGGGCATCGCGCGGAACCAGGGGAGCCGCTTCTCCATCGACGCGACGGCCGCGGTGCCGAGGCTGCCCATCGACCGCTCGAGGCGCCGAACCGTCGCGGCGCGTACCCGGCCGCCCGATCCACGGGAGAGCCGGCTTTCTTCCATCCGAACCACCCTGCCACCTCGTCGCCATTATGACTTGTCAGCCGGCTGACCGGGCCGTCACCCGGCCCGGTCACCCGGCCACGTGCGCCGGTAACGGCCACACCGGGCAAGCCGCCAGGTAGAGTCCATTCCTGGCGTACCGTAACCCGGTCCTGGCCACGCGGTGCGAATACGTTTCCAGATCGAGGGGCTCCCGCAGCGACATGAACGCTCCCGCGCGCGCGGATGAGCACGGCTCCACCGCGAGCGGTAAGGCCGGTGGGTCTGCGCCGGCCGGCGGGTCTGCGCGGGCCGGCGTCCCATTTCTCGTCACCGGCCTGGTCGCCGTCCTCGCGATCGGCGTGCGGCTGTGGCCACTGCTCAGCAATCACATGCTTGGCGGGCTGCTCGAGTACGACGACGGCGTGCACTACGATGCGTCGGCGCACCTGATCGGCGGCGTGCTCCCGTACCGCGATTTCGTCTTCGTCCAGCCGCCTGGTGTCATCCTGCTGCTCGTGCCGTTCGCCGCGCTCGGCAGGCTGGCTGGCGACCAGACCGCCATGACGGCGGCCCGGTTCGGGGTGATGCTGGTCGCGGCCGTCAACGTGGTCCTGCTCACGCGCCTGATCCGGCCGCGGGCGGGCCGGGTGGCCGCCGTCGCGGCGGGCCTGACCTACGCGGTCTGGGGAGGCGCCGCGGCCGCGGAGCGCACCGTCCTGCTCGAGCCGCTGCTCGGTCTCGGCCTGCTCGGCGCGATGACACTGCTCGGCGCGCCCGCGGTGACCCGGCGGTCGCCAGCGCGCCGGGCGGGCCGCGTGCGCGCCGGCGAGGCTGCGCCTGGCGGGTACGGGCGGCGGCTGGTCGCGGCCGGGTTGCTGCTCGGGCTGGCGCTCGCGGTGAAGACCTGGGCGGTCGTCGACATCGCGGTGCTCGCCGGATGGCTGGCCTGGCGCTCGGGCTGGCGCGCCGCCGCCGCCTTCGCGGGTGTCGCGTTCGGCGCCGCCGCGGCCGTGTGCGCGCCGTTCTTCGCCGCCGCCCCAGGGGCGATGATCCACCAGGTGATCGCCGACCAGCTTGGGCGCACCGAGCGGCTCACCCCCGACCCCCTGGTGTTCCTGCACGAGGTGGCGGGCGTGGGTCAGGTCTACGGGCGCGCGGGCGCGGCGGCGGGCGCCGCCATCGCGGTCATCGCGCTGTTCGTGCTGGCCGTGCTCGTCGCGCTCTGGCGCGGCCCCAGGATCTGGGCCGTGCTCGCGATCGCCGCGCTGGCGCTGACCATCCCGCAGCGCAGTTACACCTACCACTACATCGACTTCGCCGCGCCCGCGCTCGCCGCGTGCGCCGGCATCTCCATCGCCGCGCTGCTGCGGGCCGCCCGGCGGGCCCCGGGGCGGGCCGGGCGCGGCGCGGCGGCGGCCGCTGGGGTCGCCGTGACCGCCCTGCTCGCGGTGTTCGCCTGGCAGTCGGTGACCCACGACGTGGTCGGGTCGCTGGTGCAGCCCGAGTTCACGGCGTTCTTCGCCGCGCATCCGTGCGCGTTCTCCGACTATCCTTCGCTGCTCGTCGCCGCGGACGCGGAGACCCGCCAGGCCCGGCTGCGGTGCGCCAGCCTCGTCGACTACACCGGCGCCGCGCTTGCCGTGGGCAACGGCAGGATGGTCATCCAGCTCGGCCACGGCGCGCACGCCAGGTTCTACCGCTATCCCACCTGGCAGGCGGAGGTCCGCCGGGTGCTGGGGACGACCGACGCCGCGGTGCTCTCCTGGCGCCCGCAGCGGTGGACGCCCGCGACGGACCGGTACTTCCATCACCGCTTCCGTCAGCTTTCCCGGGTGGGGAGCTTCACGCTGTGGGTCCTGCGCAGGTAGCCGCCGGGCGCGCCGCCACTGCTGCCCTGGGCCACTGCTGCCCTGGGCCACTGCTGCCCTGGGACGCCGGGCCTGCGCGATACGGGCTACTGTCTTCGCGTGGAACCCGTTGAGGCTTTGCGGCGGATCGCCTTCCTGCTCGAACGGGCGAACGAGCCCACCTACCGGGTGCGCGCGTTCCGCCGCGCCGCCGACGTGGCCGGCCGGCTGCCCGCGGCCGAGCTTGCCGACCGCGCGCAGGCCGGCACGCTGACCGGCCTGTCCGGGATCGGTGACGTGACCGCCACCGTCATCACGGAGGCGATCGGCGGCCAGACACCGGTCTACCTGCGGCGGCTGGAGGCGACGGCAGGCACCGACCTGGACGGCGCGGCCGCGGCGCTGCGCGGCGCGCTCCAGGGCGACCTGCACACCCACTCCGACTGGTCGGACGGCGGCAGCCCGATCGAGGAGATGGCCGTCGCCGCGCGCGCGATCGGCCACGGCTACGTCGCGCTGACCGACCACTCGCCCCGCCTGACCGTGGCGAACGGCCTTGATCCGCAACGGCTGCGCAGGCAGCTTCGGGTGGTCGCCGAACTCAACGAGCGGCTGGCACCGTTCCGCATCCTCACCGGGGTCGAGGTCGACATCCTCGACGACGGATCGCTGGACCAGGAGCGCGACCTGCTCGACCAGCTCGACGTGGTGGTGGCCAGCGTGCACTCGAAGCTGCGGATGGAGTCCGATGCCATGACCAAGCGGATGGTCGCGGCGGTCGCCAACCCGCGGGTGGATGTG
>DATFVJ010000268.1:0-10589 GCA_035260365.1 Streptosporangiaceae bacterium | reverse complement strand
GGCCGCCGGGTGCGGCCCGGTGTGTTTCGGACACGCGCGGCGTGCCGCGCTGGCGTGCGGCCGGCCGGCCCGCCGCGGCGGCCGGGTCCTGGGCGCGGCTGCATGATCAGCAGGAACTTCATCTTTTGCTCCCCCTCGAGTCGCCTAGCCCCGCCGGGCTCGTTCACAGGCTTGTCGGAGCACCAGACGCCATCGAGCCCGAGGCGGGCGACGATCCCGGCCACCCCCGTGAGCGCGGCCACTGCCAGCCTGCCGTCCAGAACGATGCTCAAGCCGACGGGCCGAGCCGGGGCCGAGCCAGGATCGAGCCAGGGTCGAGCCAGGGTCAAGCCAGGATCGAGACGGCTGGCGCGGCCGCCGGTGAGCCTCGCACCGGCGATGGGCGGACCGGTTTGGGCGGCGATCAGCCGGATAAAGCCTGATCGTGGCAGATCGCGGAATTGGCACCGCCGCGCGGGGCGCCGTTCGCCGGGACCGCCGTCCCGCCGTGGGCTGGCTGTGGCGCTGGTTCGCGTTCGTTGTCGTCGCCCTGCGGTACCCGATCCTGCTCGCGTGGATCGCCGCCGCGGTGGCAGCCACCCTCTACCTGCCGGGCATGGCCGCCTCCGGCGCCATCGGCGACCTGGTGCCGAAGGGATCGCC
The DNA here is from genome assembly GCA_035260365.1 of Streptosporangiaceae bacterium. GTDB lineage: Bacteria > Actinomycetota > Actinomycetes > Streptosporangiales > Streptosporangiaceae > DATFVJ01. The sequence goes on along the minus strand of DATFVJ010000268.1, from coordinate 9,947 downwards.
AGGGCTGCAGGCCGAGTACGACGCCACCCGCTTGTTCGGCCTGCCGCTGACCTCGCAGGTCGACATCGTCCAGCGCGACCCGCACGGGTTCGCGCAGCAGGCGCAGGTCCGCGCGGTCCGCCGCGCGGTCGCCGTGGACCAGGGGCAGGTCCACGGGATCGCCGGACTCGCCGGTGCGCTCCCCGTGGCGAACACCGCGGGCGTCTTTCCCGGGTCGCGAGAGCGCTCCACCACGATCGTCACCTTCCTGTACTTCCGCCCGGGGACGTCGGTTGCCGACGAGGCGGCGGGCGGGCGCGCGTTCGCGCGCCGTTACGTCAGCGCCCCGGCCGACCACCTGGCCGGGGTGACCGGCGCCGCGCCGGCCCGCGATGCCCAGGGATCGATCATCCTGCGCCACATGCTCTGGGTCGAACTGGCCACCGTGCTCGCGATCGGCCTCATCGTCGGCCTGCACTTCAGGTCGGCCGGCGCGTCGATCGCGACGCTGCTGTGCTCCGGCATCGCGTATCTGGTGGCCGTCCGCGTGGTCGCGTGGGCCGGGCAGCGGACCGGCGTGACCGTACCGCCGGACCTGGAACCGGTGCTCGTCGTGCTGCTGCTCGGCGTGACCACGGACTACTCGGTGTTCTTCCTGGCCGGAATGCGCACCCGGCTGGCCGAAGGTCTCACGCGCGCGCAGGCCGCCAGGCGCACGACGGCCGAATTCACCCCGATCATCGGCACGGCCGGCCTGGTCGTGGCGGCGGGCACCGCCGCGCTGACCGCGGCCCGGCTGGATGCGCTCCGCGCGTTCGGCCCCGGGCTCGCGCTGACCGTGCTGACCGCGATGGCCGTCGCGATCACGCTGACGCCCGCGCTCATCGCCATCTTCGGCGGGCTGCTCTTCCTGCCCGGGCCGAGACGGCTGAGGCGCGCGGCCCTCACCCGCCACGGCGTGGCTCCCGGCGCCGGCGCCGCGGCAGCGCGCGGCGGGTGGATCCTGGGCGCGGCCAGGACTTGGCGAGAGGCGGCGGCGCGGCTGGCCACCACGCGCCCGGTGGCACTTGTGATCGCCGCAGCGTGCGTGACCGGCCTGCTGCTTTCCGCGCTTGGCCTGCGCGAGGCGCGCCTGGGGTTCCCGCTCATCCGGGCGCTGCCCGCCAGCGCCGAGGCCGCTCGCGCCGAAGCCGCCGCGTCGAAGGGCTTCGTGCCAGGAATCCTGGCCCCGACCGACGTCATCGCGCTCGGGTCCGGCGTGACCGGGCAGCGGCTCGCGCTGGCCCGGCTCGAGCACGCGCTGGCCGGGCGGCCGGGCGTGGCCGGCGTGGCCGGCCCGGCGGACCTGCCGGCCGGCCAGCCCCTGCGCGCCGTGCTCGCCGCCTCGGGGAACGCGGCGCGGTACGCCGTGATCGAGCGGACCGACCCGCTCGGGGCGACGGCGATCGACCAGGTTCGTGCGCTCCGGCTTGCCCTGCCCGGCATGGCCAGATCCGCGGGGCTGACCGGGGTGCGCTTCGAGGTCGGCGGCGAGACCGCGGTCAGCGCCGACGCGATCGACGCGACAGTTGCCGACATGGGCCGCATCGCGCTGGTGATCGCGCTGGTGATCGCGGCGGCGCTGGCCGTGTTCCTGCGCGCCCTGCTCGCCCCGTTGTACCTGCTCGCGGCGAGCGTGCTCGCGCTGCTGTCCGCCCTCGGCCTGACCGTGTGGATCTTCCAGGGCATTTTCAGGTACGACAGCCTCGTCTACTACGTGCCGTTCGCGGTCGCGGTGCTGCTTGTGTCGCTCGGCTCCGACTACAACGTCTTCGTGGTGGGACGGATCTGGGACGAGGCACGCCGCCGGCCCCTGCGCGAGGCCGTCGCCACCGCGGCTCCCCGCGCGTCGCGCGCCATCACGACGGCGGGCCTGGCGCTGGCCGCGAGCTTCGCCGTGCTCGCGCTGATACCGCTGGCCCAGTTCCGCGAGATCGCGGTGGCCATGGCGGCCGGGATCGTCATCGACACGTTCGTCGTGCGGTCGCTGCTCGTGCCCGCGCTCGTGGTGCTTTTCGGCCGCGCGGGCCGGTGGCCGGGCGGCCGGCGCGGTCCCGCCGCACCCGGCGGGGCGCGGCGCGAGCCGTCCCCCGCGTGGGCGGGCGGCGCCGGGCCGGCTGACGGCACGTAGCCGGTAGGGAAACCGGCCCTCACGTCTCGACGACGGCGAAGGCGGCCGGTGGCATCCTGACCGCGTCTTTGTCGATCGCGACCCCGGGTCGTGACACGGCGAGCAGCGCCACCCCCGGCCGCCCGAGCGGTGGCCGCCGGCCGGCCGGGCCGAGGGTGGCGACGATCCGCAGCCGTCCCCGGCTGATCACCAGCCACCGCTCATCCTCGTCGTAATCGACGTGCACCCGGTCGAGGCGGGGGTCGGTGAGCTCGGGCCGGGCGCGGCGCAGCGCGATCAGTTCCCGGTACCACGCGAGCAGCTCACGGTGCGGCCGGGCGCCGGGCTGCGACCAGTCCAGTTTGGAGCGCCGGAACGTCTCGTTGTCCTGCGGGTCGGGGATGTCACCCGGGCCCCAGCCGTGCGCGGCGAACTCGGCGCGGCGGCCCGCCGCGACCGCCCGGCCGAGACCGGGGTCGATGTGGTCGGTGAAGTACTGCCACGGGGTGTCCGCGCCCCACTCCTCCCCCATGAACAGCATCGGCGTGTACGAAGCGGTCAGGACGAGCCCCGCGCCGACCTTGGTCAGTTCGGCCGGCAGGTTCGCGGAGATCCGGTCGCCGGCCGCCCGGTTGCCGACCTGGTCATGATCTTGCAGGTACCCGAGGAAGCGGTGGGCCGGGATGCGGAACACGTCCACCTGCCGCCCGTGGGTGCGCCCGCGGAAGGCCGACCAGATCCCGTCGTGGAAGAACACCTTGGTCAGGGTCTTCGCGAGCGCCGCGAGCGACCCGAAGTCGCAGTAGTACCCGCGGCGCTCGCCCGTGATCGCCGCGTGCACCGCATGGTGGAAGTCGTCGCTCCACTGGGCCGTCAGCCCGTAGCCGCCCGCCTCCCGCGAGGTGACAAGGCGGGGATCGTTGGCGTCGGATTCCGCGATGAGGATCAGCTCGCGGTTGAGCAGCGCCGCGAGCGCGTGCACCTCGGTCGCGAGCTGTTCGAGGAAATGCAGGGCGCGACGGTCTTCGATCGCGTGCACCGCGTCGAGCCGCAGCCCGTCGACGTGGTAGTCGCGCAGCCACATCAGCGCGTTTTCGATCAGGAAGGCCCGCACCTCGTCCGAGCCCGGCTGGTCCAGGTTCACCGCCGGGCCCCAGGGCGTCACGTGCGCCTCGGTGAAGTAAGGGCCGAACGCGGCGAGCCTGTTGCCCGGGCCGACGTGGTTGTACACGACGTCGAGCACCACGGCGAGGCGGCGGGCGTGACAGGCGTCCACGAACCTTTTCAGGCCGTCAGGTCCGCCATACGGCTCGTGTACCGCCCACAGGATCGCGCCGTCGTAGCCCCAGCCGTGGTGACCGGGGAACGCGGCGACCGGCATCAGTTCGACGATGTCCACGCCGAGGTCGCGGAGATGGTCGAGCCGCCCGATCGCGGCGTCAAGCGTGCCCTCCGGGGTGAACGTGCCCACGTGCAGCTCGTAGATCACCGATCCGTGCAGCGGGCCGCCCCGCCAGCCACGGTCGGCCCAGCGGAACGCGGAATGGTCGTAGACACGGCTGACCCCATTGATCCCGAACGGCTGCCGCAGCGAGCGCGGATCAGGCAGCGGATCTCCGCCGTCGAGCCGGAACGCGTAGTCGGCGCCCGCCGTCGCGCCCGGCACCACGGCTTGCCACCAGCCGGGGGCGTCGCTGGCCGGGCTCATCCGATGCCGCTGTCCCGCTACCTCCACGTCGACCTGCCCCGCGGCCGGCGCCCAGACCCGGAACGCGGTCACCGGCTCAGGTCCCTTCTCGCACAAGCAGCGCGACGGGCAGCCGCTGCGCCAGCGCGGCGAGCGGTGACCGCGGACCTGCGTGGGCCGCGCCCGTGAGGACGTCACGCCAGCGCCCCGCGGGCAGCGGCAGCGCCGTGTCCGCCCAGCCGCCGATCCGCCGCAACCCGGCGGGCAGCCGGGTGGCGACGGCGACCACGCCGGCGCCGCGAAGGAACGCGACGGCGTGCGCCGCGGCCGGGCCGTCGGCCCGCAGCGGCGTGTAGCTCCCGGCGAACCAGTCGGGGTGATCACGGCGCAGCCGCAGCGCACGCGAGGTCACGAGCAGCTTCTCCTCGTCCAGGCCGGCCGGCGGTGAGTCTGGTGTGATCGTCCCCCCCGGCCAGCACTCCGGCCGGGGGTTCCGGGGGGTCGCCCCCCCGGGCCAGCACGTGGTCGCGGCGAGCATCCGGCGGCGGCGCGCGAAATCCACCGGCCGCCGGTTGTCCGGATCGACCAGCGACAACCCAGTCAGCTCGCAGCCCTGATAGACGTCAGCGACGCCGGGCATGGTGAGCTGCACGAGCTTCGCGCCGAGCGAGTTCACCCGGGCGTGGGGCGTGATCAGTTCTACGAACCCGGCGACGCCCCCGGTCAGTTCCTTGTCGCGCAGGACCGCGTCGGCGAAGGCGAGCACGGCCGACTCGTAGCCCGGGTCCTGGTCGGCCCACGACGTCCGGGTCTTCGCCTCCCGCATCGCCTTGCGCAGGTATTCGGCCAGGCGGTCACGGTCGATCGGCCACGCACCGACCAGGGTCTGCCACATGAGGTACTCGGTGTCGGGCTCAGGCACCCGGCCACCGGCGAGCCGGGCCGCACGGTCGTGCCACCGCGCGACGTGCACCGCCCACTCCCGCGGCAGCTCGGCGAGCACGGACAGGCGCGCCCGCACGTCCTCCTGGCGCTTGGTGTCGTGGGTGGAAAGCGTGGTCATCGTCGCGGGCCAGTCCCTGGCCAGACGGCCGGCGTAAGCGTGGAAGTCCGCCTGGCCGACGCAGAACCGGTCCGGTTCGCCGCCGACCTCGTTCAGCGCGACAAGGCGCGACCAGCGGTAGTACGCGGTGTCCTCCACGCCCTTGGCCATCAGCGGCCCGCAGGTCTGCTGGAACCGCACGACAAGCTCCGCCGGGCCGCCGAGCACGAGCCCGCCGATGGTGTCGAGCGCGTGGTGCAGGCGCTCGGGAAGGTGGCCGCGAGCGGCCGCCGCGCCTCGCCGCACGATCGCCGCGGACGGCGGCGGCGGCGGTTCGCCCGGCACGACGTACGCGCGGTAAACCGGGAACGCGGCCAGGATCTCGGTGAGCACCAGGCGCAGATCCTCCGCGCCGAGGCCGGCGAACGTGCCTGCCCGGTGGGCTACACCCCACGGCCCCCCGGGCAACGGCGGTGCGCCGGTGCGCTCGAGCACGCGGATCAGCCGGGCCAGCTCCGCCGCAAGCCCGCCGGTGGCCGTCTCGCGCTTGGCGGCGAGCGCAACGCCCGCGAAGGTGCCCGGGCCGCCGGTGGAACGCGCGTACGTCTCGGTCAACGGCGCGCGGCCGCCCGGGTCGACGAAGAGCCCGCCGACGGCGCCGAGCGTGTCGTAGCCGGTGGTTCCCGCGCACGCCCAGTCCGGCGGCAGCACCTCGGACCCGGTGAGGATCTTCTCGGTGACCACCCAGGCCCCGCCCGTGGCCTTGGCCAGCTGCCGCAGGTAGCCGCGCGGGTCGGCCAGCCCGTCGGGATGATCCACCCGCAGGCCGTCGATGAGCCCCTCGGCCATGAGGCGCAGCAGCAGGCCGTGCGTTGCGGCGAACACGCCGGGGTATTCCACCCGGACCGCGATGAGCCCGGTGACGTCGAAGAACCGCCGCCAGTTCAGCTCGGTCGCGGCCGCGCGCCAGCAGGCGAGCCGGTAGTGCTGTGCGCGAAGCAGTTCGCCAAGCGGCAGGCCGGCGGTGCCGTGGCGTACCGGCAGCACATGGTCGAAGTAGCGCAGCACCGGCTCCGCGCCGCGGTCCGCGCCGCTGTCCGTGCCGGCGTCCGCCGCGGCGTCCGCTGCGTTGCCTGCGCTGTCTACGGTGTCGGCGGTGTCCAGGATCAGGTCGCCGAGGCACTCTTCTACCGGCCCGGCCAGGATGGGCAGCAGCAGCCGGCCCGCTTGCGCCGGCCAGTCGACGTCGAACCAGTGCGCGTAGGGCGAGGCGGTCCCTGATCGCAGCACCGACCACAACTGCCGGTTGAGCGATTCCGGCACCGGGACCGCCATGTGGTTGGGCACGACGTCGACGATCACACCGAGGCCGTGGCGGCGAAACCGTGTGACCATCGCGCGGAACGCGGCCTCACCGCCAAGCTCGGCGGACACCCGGGAGTGGTCCACGACGTCGTATCCGTGCACCGACCCTGGCGCGGCCTGCAGGATCGGCGACAGATAGGCGTGGGTCACGCCGAGGTCGGCGAGGTAGTCCGCGATCGCGGCGGCGTCGGCGAACCCGAAGCCGGGCCGCAGCTGCAGCCGGTACGTGGAGACCGGCCGCGGCCTGCGGCCAGGCAACGGGATGCCGGGCACTGGGGTATCGGGCAACGGCGTGTCAGGCCGGGAGGCATCAGGCACGGCGCAGCACCTGCGCGGAGCGGTTGCCCACCGCGACCGTGTCGCCTGTGCCGTCGTACCGCGCCCCAAGCGGGTACCTGCGTCCCGGCCAGATGGCCGCATTCTCTGCCACAGTTCCTGTCCGTCTCGTCCGAGGCGTGCCACATCACGATTTCCCACCGCCACGATGATCACACGTTCGCGCGGGACCTGGCTCGGCTCACCGGCCTTGGCCGGCGCAGAGGGCCGGGCCTTTGGCGCGCTGTCCTGCCCTGGGGGCGACCCCCAATGCGGGGGTCCGGGGGGTCGCCCCCCGGGCCCGGCGGCGACGCGGATTCCGGCCAGGATGTCCTTGAGTCCAGACGCTTCAAAGGCATAAGCGTCATGCCGGGCTCCATGGACCGCTAATGGGCCGACCGCGGCGACATCCCCGTCAAGCGTTGCCGCAACCTGGATATTCATCCCTGGCATATCCTCCTTCCCGGAGAACAGGTCCGGGATGTGCTTCCAGTCCCAGGTTGGCGCGATGGTGCCATCTACCAGCGCCGTCCCGGCGCCGAGGACCTCCCGCGGCGCGGGAACGAACCCGGCGCGCGGTCAGCACGAGGAGTTGCCCAGCGGGTCAGCCCTGTGAGAACCTCGTAGTCCAACGGTTCCTCCCTTGGTTTTCGTTTCTCGCAAATACGAGATCCAAGGGCAGGGACCCGTTGCCATGTCAATACCTTCCGGTAATTCACAGGCAAATCTGTGGATATGTGGACAGCAAAATCCTCCGTGGAGAACTCGGCCTTCGATTATCCCGCATAAACAAAATGACTGGGTCATCCACTCCCCCGTTGGGCGGGCGGTGATCCCGGCCAGGTGGACGCGGCGGGTGCCGTGCTCGATGAAGAACAGCATTACGTACAAGCGGCGCAGGAACACCGTATCGACGTGGAAGAAATCCGCGGCGAGGATTGTCTTGGCCTGGGTCTCCAGGCCCGGGCCGTCCACACCATCGGCGAGCGCCCCTGGCAGACCCGCCTGGCCGCTCTGCTGCGCTGACTCATCTCCCGTGAGCTGCCGTTCCAGTGCTCGGCCAGCGCACGTGGGAACTCAAGAATCACCATCGACTTACCTGACGGATACTGCCCCCCCACCGCCGCTACCTGAAGAATCGGGATGCTGCCGATGGAGACTCCGACGGTCGTCGAGGCTGTCTGACGGGGGATGCATGGATACGTTTGTGCCGTTGTACGGCAATGACCAGCTGTTCACATCGGCGGTCCCGGTCGGGGACTTACTTCTCGTCCTTCCGGCTGGCGTGGCGAGGGACAAGATCGGGCTGGACGAGGCGTGGTCGAGTACGAGCCTGAGCGGGATCTTCGTCTATGCAGCCGCCGGCCTACCCGTCACGGCTGAATCGGCGAACCAGTTCATCGAGGCCGTGCTCCAACGAGTCCGGCGATCACCCGCGCCGCGCGGGTTCCTCTGGGCCGATCCCGGCATCGAGACCGGTCCCCTGATGGGCTTGAACGAGACCGCGGGCGAGAGCCCGACAGGGCTGGATGCGGACATCGCCAGCGGGCTGAGCTTCCGCATCGGCGCGTCGGCGGCGCTCAGCCTGAGCGGGAGCATAGTGCAGATCTCCGGCGCCGAGGTCGGGTACAGCGGCGACCGCGCGCCATCGCCTGCCAGCGCCGTGACCACGGCGTGGCTGCAACTCGACGGGACAGGCGCCGGCGTCATCAGCTACGAGGCGAGTTTCACCGGCAGCTCGTTGCGCAACGCGTCCTCGTGGGGGCTCCAGTTCACGGCCGGGAACCTGACCGCCGCGATGTGGCTGCCGTTCGCCGCCGCACCAGCCGATCCGGTGAGCTTCGTGGTGGCGATGGATCCGAGCAGCCCGCTGAACGGCGCGGCGGGCGCGCCGGTCCGCAGCCGGATGAGCTTCGACGACCGCCAGGGCAAGATCGTGCTCGCCTCGTCGTACCGGACCATGCAGGGTGCTCCCGTGTCGCTGATACCGAAGACGACCGGTCCGGACCAGCCTGCCGGGCTCGTGTTCGATCGCGGCGCAGCCGGGCGATCGGTCATGCTGACCCCGGTCGGTGACTTCGAGATGTCGACAGCCGGCGGCCCAGAACCGGCCTACCTGATGTGCGGCCTGACGGGCACCGAGGCGATCATCTTCCAGCCGCAGCGGGCCAGCAGCGGGGACCGGATCCGGTTTGTGCCGTACCAGCCCGCCTACGCGCCGGGCTACCCGTTCGGCGTCACGTCACCCGTTGCCCCGCCGGCCGATCTCTCGGCACCGCTGCTCGACGCGACGTATACGACGTCGTGGGCGACGGTCATGGCCAACAGCAGCAACGCCCGCTATGTCGCGCAGCCGCCGGGCTCCCCACTCTACGGCGTCGGCGACAGCTTCTACTCCTCCCGTAACGTGCTCGTGTGGGCTGACCCCGCGGACGCACTGCCGCCCGGCGTGCCGTTCCCGATGGCCGGGTACGGCGTCCCGCCGGCTGGCTGGACCGCCGCGCAGGCTGCGGATTTCGAGCGGCAGGTCATCGCGCCGGTCCGGCGGCAGGTCATCGGCGCACCAGAGTCGGCACCAGCACCGCGGCCAGGACCGGGCGGGGCGGCAGCACCGTACACGGTGACCACGCCCTCCGGGCAGATCGTCACGATCACCGATGGCCGGTGGACGTCCATCCTGCTCGGCCGCACAACCCCGAACCTCACGCTCTGCTTCACCGATCCGGTGCTGCAGCTCCAGCAGGCGTTCCAGACCGCCAGCCTGTTCCTGGTCGTCGCGAACGGCGCCTACCTGGGCTGGCAGCACTCCGGCGACGGCAAGCCAGACGGCGGTGTCAACCGGTGGAAGCAACTTCGCTGAGCATCTCGGCGAACACTTCGGCTAGTGTTCTGTAACCCAGTATACGCCTCGGGCGGATGTTAAGTGAGTGAGACACGGCATTCAGGAACGCCGCATCAGAAGGAACTGGTGTCCCTTTCGGGATGTATTCCCGGATAAGCCCGTTCGTGTTCTCGTTCGTGCCGCGCTCCCACGGGGAATGAGGATGCGCGAAATAGACATCGATGCTCGTGGCCAGCGAGAAAGCAGCATGATCTGCCATCTCCGTCCCCTGGTCCCAGGTGAGCGACTTCACCAGCTGGGCCGGGAGATCTTTCACCGACTCGATCAGCGCGGTCCGCACCTGATCAGCGGCACGGCCGAACGGAAGCGGGACAATCGCCGTGAACCGGCTCGTGCGCTCCACCAGCGTCCCCGCCGCGGTCGCCCCGTTCTTGCCCACAATGAGATCACCCTCCCAATGTCCGGGAACCTGGCGGTCCGCTACCTCTTCCGGCCGGTCCTCAATGGAACGCATGCCCACGATCCGGGCACCGGGTGTCTTCTTGCGGCCGCGGGGCTTGCGCTGCTC
>DATFVJ010000267.1:0-3588 GCA_035260365.1 Streptosporangiaceae bacterium | reverse complement strand
CGCCGGCTGATCGCCACTGACGCCGTCCAGCCGCATCGCCGGCGCGTTGGTGTCGCTGCGGCAGCATCGCCGGCGCGTTGCTGTCGTCGCCTGCAGCATCGGTGTCGCTGCAGCCGCATCGCCGGCGCGTTGGTGTCGCTGGGGCAGCATCGCCGGCGCGTTGCTGTCGTCGCCTGCCACCTAGCTAGTGGCCCGGCCGGCGAACGTCTCCCGGTCCGCCCGGTCGCCGGCAGGCCTCGTGGCTGGCCGGGCTCAGCCGCGGCCCGGGCGCAGGTCAGTGGGGGTCGTCCCGGCGGCCTTCTTCCCGTCCTCGCCCGTGACCGCCGTGCCGTTGGCGCTGTTGGCGCTGTCGGCGCCGGCGGTGACGCTCGCGCCGGCCTCACCGGCCTCGCCCGGCGCGATGCTGGTCGAGCGGCGCTTGGAGATGACCACGGCCGCCACGACGATGATCACCGCGCCGATCGCCACGCCCGCGCGCAGCCCGTCGTTGTGGGCGTACTTGACCACGCTCGTCGCGATCAGCAGTGAGACCAGGTTCATGACCTTGATCAGCGGGTTGATCGCGGGCCCGGCGGTGTCCTTGAACGGGTCACCCACGGTGTCGCCAATGATGGTCGCCTCGTGCGCCTCGGAGCCCTTGCCGCCGTGATGGCCGTCCTCGACCAGCTTCTTGGCGTTGTCCCAGGCCCCGCCGGAGTTGGCCAGGAACACCGCCATCAGCACGCCGACCCCGATGGCACCAGCCAGGAAGGACCCGAGCGGCGCGTACCCGAGCGCGAAGCCGACCGCGATCGGGGTGAGCACGGCGAGCAGGCCCGGGGTGGCCAGCTCGCGCAGCGAGTCGCGCGTGCAGATGTCCACCACCGCGCCGTAGTCCGGCTTCTCGGTGAAGTCCATGATCCCCGGATGGATGCGGAACTGCTTGCGCACCTCCATGACTACCCGGCCCGCCGCCCGGCCGACCGCCCTGATCAGCAGGCTGGCGAACAGGAACACGACGGCCGCGCCGATCATCAGGCCGACCAGGTCGTTGGGCCGGTCGATGGACAGGCTGAACGAGCCGGCCGCCGAGCCGAGCGCCGACTCGACTTGGGTCCGGAACGCGCCGAACAGCGCGGTCGCGGCCAGCACCGCGGTCGCGATCGCGATGCCCTTGGTGATGGCCTTGGTCGTGTTGCCGACCGCGTCCAGGTGCGTCAGGATCTCGGCGGGCTCGCCCTCGAACTCGCCGGACATCTCGGCGATGCCCTGCGCGTTGTCGGTGACCGGGCCGAAGGAGTCCATCGACACGATCACACCGACCGTGGTCAGCAGGCCGGTGCCGGCCAGCGCGACGGCGAACAGCGCGATGGTGGCGTTGCCGGTGCCGAGCAGGAACGCGCCGTACACGGCCGCTCCGATCAGCAGCGCGGAGTAGACGGCGGACTCCAGCCCGATCGAGATGCCCGCCAGGATCACCGTGGCCGCGCCGGTCTCCGAGCTGTCGCCGATCTCGCGGACGGGCTTGCGGTTGGTCTCGGTGAAGTACCCCGTGAGCAACTGGATCGCGCTGGCCAGCACCAGCCCGATCACGACCGCGCCGATGGCCAGCCAGCGCGGGTCCCCGGCGTGACGCAGGATGCCTGCGTCGGTCACGCCCGTGAGCTGGCTGAAGTGCGCCGGCAGGTACCAGAACGCGGCGCCGACGACCAGGAGCAGCGAGATCACAGCCGATATGAAGAAGCCGCGGTTGATCGCGCTCATGCCGCTGCGGTCGCCCCGGCGCGGCGCGACCGCGAAGATGCCGATGACCGCGGTGATCACGCCGATCATCGGGACGATCAGCGGGAAGACCAGGCCGGCGTTGCCGAAGGCGACCTTGCCCAGGATCAGCGAGGCCACCAGCATTACCGCGTAGGACTCGAACAGGTCGGCGGCCATGCCGGCGCAGTCGCCGACATTGTCGCCGACATTGTCGGCGATCGTCGCCGCGTTCCGCGGGTCGTCCTCGGGGATGCCCTTCTCGACCTTGCCGACCAGGTCCGCCCCGACGTCGGCCGCCTTCGTGTAGATGCCCCCGCCGACGCGCATGAACATGGCGAGCAGCGCCGCGCCGAAGCCGAATCCCTCGAGCACGCTCGGCGCGTTGGCCTTGTAGATGAGCACCACGGCCGCCGCGCCGAACAGCCCGAGGCCGACCGTGAACATGCCCGCGACGCCGCCGGTGCGGAACGCGATCCGCATCGCCGAGTGCTCGCCGGACTCCTTCGCGGCCGCGGCGACGCGCACGTTGCCGCGCACCGTCAGCGACATGCCTGTGAACCCGGTCAGCGCCGAGAACAGCGCGCCCACCAGGAAGAACGCCGAACGGCCCCAGCGCACCCCGGTGCCGTCCGCCGGCAGCAGCAGCAGCACGAAGAAGATCACCACGACAAACACGCCGAGCGTGCGGAACTGGCGCCTCAGGTAGGCCGCCGCGCCCTCCTGGACCGCGCGGGCGATCTCGCGCATCTTCGGCGTGCCCTGGCTGGCCGCGAGCACCTCGCGGACCAGCAAGGCGGCCACGCCGAGGGCGCACAGGGCGATCACCGCGACCACGATCACCCAGGTGAGATTGGAGCCGGCTACGGTGGCCGGCCCGCCCGCCAGGGCGAAGTTGAGCCTAGACATCTGTCCTCCTTGACAGGCATGCCTGCCTTCGCGCGATGCCGCCGCCCAGCGCAGAGCCGCGGCCACCGGGCGTGGGCATGTCGAACTTGGCCGAGGAGTGCCACCACGGCAGTGCCGGGGAGTCTACGCATCTGGGTCGGTGAATCGTAATGCGCCCCCGGTTATCATGCTGCCGCGACCCCGTAAATAAACGCAGCGGTAACCGGTCAGGGCCGCAGCCCCACGGAGGGCCAGCTCATCTTGATGCTGGTCCCGGCGGAGGTCTCGCTGATCTGAACATCGTCGGCGAGCTCGGCGATGACAGCGAGTCCGAAGCCCTGCGGCCTGCCCGTGTCGGTGACCTCGACCTCGAAGCGCCCGGCCTGGTCGGTCAGCGCGATCCTGACCGGCTCGGCCGGGCAGTGCTGCCGGTGCGCCTCCACCGCCCGCGAGCACGCCTCGCCAACGGCCAGCCGTACCTCGTCCAGCAGCGCCTCCGCGACACCGCTGCGCCTGGCCACCGCAGTGGCCACCAGGCGCGCGGTGCGCACGTGCGCGGGCAGGGCCGTAAAGCTGACCTCAACCGTGGGCATCTCGGGGTCAGCCGACGGCTACTTCTCGGATTTCCTGGCCTTGATGGCCTCGTCCACCGTGTCGTGGATGCCGAACACCTTGGTCAGGCCCGTGATCCTGAAGATCTTGAGAATCCGCTCCTGCGTGCAGACCAGGTCCAGGGAGCCGTCATGCGCCCGGACCCGCTTCAGGCCGCCGACCAGCACCCCGAGCCCCGTGGAGTCGAGAAACTCGACCTTCTCCATATTCACCACGAGCTGATAGAAGCCGGTGTTGACCAGCTCGATCAGAAGCTCACGCAAGCGCGGCGCGGTGTAGACGTCGATCTCGCCCTCCACGTCGACGATCTCGATCCCATCCTTGGTGTGGTGATCCAACTTCAGATCC
>DATFVJ010000266.1:0-2769 GCA_035260365.1 Streptosporangiaceae bacterium | reverse complement strand
CGAGGCGCTCATCCTGATCCTGACCGAGCCGCGCAACGCGCTCGTCCGGCAGTATCACCGGCTCTTCGAACTGGACAACGTGGACCTGGAGTTCACCGAGGACGCACTCGAGGCCATCGCCGACCAGGCGATCCTGCGCGGCACCGGCGCACGCGGGCTCCGCGCGATCATGGAAGAAGTGCTCCTGTCCGCGATGTACGACGTGCCGAGCCGGGAGGACGTCGAACGCGTTATGATCACCGGCGCAGCCGTTCTGGAGCATGTCAACCCGACTCTTGTGCCGCGCGAGTTGCCGGCCAAGCGGACCCCGCGGGAGAAGTCGGCCTGAGCGCCCCCGGCCGCCACGGCCCAGCGTGACCAGCGCTCCGCCGCGGACCCCGTCGGCGGGGGGATCCTCCGCGGGTTCCAGGTCGATCCGCAATCTGTCACCCCCTAGACTCGGCTGACGTGACCGGATCTCACAGCGCAGCGCCGTCAGCACTATCGGTGCCCGCCACGGAAATATCACCGCGGCGGCCACCCGAGCTTCCCCCGCAGTACTCGCCCGCCGACGTGGAGCCGCGGCGGTACGAGCGCTGGGTACGTGCCGGTCTGTTCACCCCCGATCCCGCGCGGCCCGGTCCGGCGTTCTCGATCGTGATCCCGCCGCCGAACGTGACCGGCTCGCTGCACATGGGCCACGCACTCGACCACACGCTGCAGGACGCGCTTGTGCGCAGGCGCCGCATGCAGGGCTACACCACGCTGTGGCTGCCCGGCATGGATCATGCCGGCATCGCGACGCAGAACGTGGTGGAGCGCGAACTCGCGAGGGAGGGCCTGAGCCGGCACGACCTGGGCCGCGAGCGTTTCGTCGAGCGCGTCTGGCAGTGGAAGGCCGAGTCCGGGGGCAAGATCCTCGGCCAGATGCGCAGGCTCGGCGACAGCGTCGACTGGACCCGCGAGCGCTTCACCATGGACGAGGGCCTGTCGGCCGCCGTGCACACGATCTTCAAGAACCTGTTCGACGACGGCCTCATCTACCGCGCCGAGCGGATCATCAACTGGTGCCCGCGCTGCCTGACCGCGCTGTCCGACATCGAGGTCGAGCACAGCGAGGACGAGGGCGAACTGGTCTCCATCCGCTACGGCAACGGCGACGATGCGATCGTCGTCGCCACCACCCGCGCCGAGACCATGCTCGGCGACACCGCCGTCGCCGTCCACCCCGACGACCCGCGCTACGCGCGGCTGGTGGGCCACACCGTCGAACTCCCGCTGACCGGCCGCCGGATCCCGGTGGTGGCCGACCCGCACGTGGATCCCGAGTTCGGCACCGGCGCGGTCAAGGTGACCCCCGCGCATGACCCTGACGACTTCGAGATCGGCCGCCGCCACGATCTGCCCAGCATCACGGTCCTCGACGAGCGGGGCGTCATCACGGCGCACGGCCCGTTCTTGGGCCTGGACCGGTTCGAGGCGCGGCCCGCGGTCGTCGCGGCGCTGCGCGAGGAGGGCCGCATCGTCGCAGAGGTCCGGCCGTACCCGCACGCGGTCGGGCACTGCCAGCGCTGCGCCACCACGGTGGAGCCGCGGCTGTCCATGCAGTGGTTCGTCAAGGTGGGCCCGCTCGCCAGGGCGGCGGGCGACGCGGTCCGCGACGGCCGGGTGCGCATCCACCCGCCCGAGCTCGCGGCCAGGTACTTCGACTGGATGGACGACATGCACGACTGGTGCATCAGCCGCCAGCTGTGGTGGGGTCACCGGATCCCGGTCTGGTACGGGCCGGACGGCGAGATGGTCTGCCCGCGCCCTGGCGACGCCCCGCCCACCGGCGACGGCTGGCACCAGGACTCCGACGTTCTCGACACCTGGTTCTCCTCCGCGCTCTGGCCGTTCTCGACCCTCGGCTGGCCGCGGGACACCGCCGACCTGCGCGCGTTCTATCCGACCAGCGTGCTCGTGACCGGGTACGACATCCTGTTCTTCTGGGTCGCGCGGATGATGATGTTCGGCCTGTACGCGATGCGCGACCGCGACCCCGCGCACGCCGTGCCGTTCCGCGTGGTGGCGCTGCACGGCCTGGTGCGCGACGCCCACGGCAAGAAGATGTCCAAGTCCGCGGGCAACGTGGTGGATCCCCTCGACTGGATCGACCGCTACGGCGCCGATGCCACCCGGTTCACCCTGGCCCGCGGCGCGAACCCGGGCAGCGACGTTTCGGTCAGCGAGGAGTGGGTGGCCGGCTCGCGTAATTTCTGCAACAAGCTGTGGAACGCGGTCAGGTTCGCGCTGCGCAGCGGGGCCACCGCCGCGGCCGGCCTACCGCCCAGGGCGGCGCTTTCCATCCCTGACCGGTGGATTCTGTCCCGGCTCGCGGCGGTGACGGCGGAGGTCGACGCCGCGATGGAGCAGTTCGAGTTCGGCCACGCCTGCGAGTCCCTCTACCACTTCGCCTGGCACGAGGTCTGCGACTGGTACCTGGAGCTGGCCAAGACACCGCTCAGCTCAGGAGGCTCGGGCCCTCCCGGCGCCGGCGCTCACGACCCGGGCGCTCCTGGCTCCGGCGCGAGTCGCGGCGCCGGCGTGAGCGGCTCTGGCGTGGGTGGCGGCGGCGCTGCCGGCGACCCGGCGACGGCCACACGGGCCGTGCTTGGTTACGTGCTCGACCGTCTGCTCCGTCTGCTGCACCCGGTCATGCCGTTCATAACCGAGGACCTGTGGACCGCGCTGACCGGCGGCGAGACGATCGTCGTCGCGGACTGGCCCGGTCGGCGCGCCGCCGGCGGC
>DATFVJ010000265.1:0-37640 GCA_035260365.1 Streptosporangiaceae bacterium | reverse complement strand
GCCCCGACCCCCGCCCCCGGCACGCGTCCGCCACCCCGCGGGCCACCCCCCGCGGCAGCGTCCTCGTGACATACCGGCGCTCCGACGACAACCCATCGCCGACGCCGACACTCTCCGTCACCAGCGCCTTCGACAAACCCTCCGCAAAACACCGGGCCCGGAAATAAGAAAACCGGCACCGCGCCGCCGGCACCCGATGCCAAATCACCGCCCGGTCATCGAACAACACCACCCCACCGGGCACCCGCTGACCCAGCCGGATACAAAACTCGGTCTCCTCACACCCCAGCGGCCGCTTGCCCGCCGACCGCCCGATCCCGCTGCTGAACCCGCCGACCACCCCGAACACCCCGC
Organism: Streptosporangiaceae bacterium; assembly: GCA_035260365.1. GTDB lineage: Bacteria > Actinomycetota > Actinomycetes > Streptosporangiales > Streptosporangiaceae > DATFVJ01. The sequence continues at coordinate 37,286 of DATFVJ010000265.1, read as the reverse complement.
GCCGGAACGACGCATTACCACCCAGCACGTTCCGCACCGGCGCCCGGCCCGCCGGCATGCCCACATACGTGCACCCGACCACCCAGTCGAACTCCCGGGGAAACCACCACGGCCGCCCGGCCGCCCACAGCGGCAGCGTCCGCCCACCCACGCCCAGCACCCCCGCATCGGCGTAACAATCGGCGAAAAACCTCAGCCAGTCCGGCTCCGCGACCGCGTCATCGTCAAGAAACGCCACGATCTCGCCCCGGGCCACCGCCACACCCGTGTTCTTGCCACCAGAAAGACCCCGCCCCGCGCGGTTCTCCACCACGGTCACATCACCCAGCGCCGCCCTCAGCCGCCCCAACAGCACCGGGTTGTGATCGACCACCACGATGATCTCCCGGGCCGCAAGGCTCTGCGCCCGCACCGACGCCACCGCGGCCAACGTGTCAGCCCACCGCTGCTCGGTATGCGCACAGATGACCACGGAAATATCTGGCCCACCGCCAGGCGCTGGCACCGGTCGCACGCCCGTGGCAGCCGATGCGTGCGCCGAGTCCGCTGGACCCGTCGCCGGGCCGGGCGCCCCGCCTGACCGCGCGACGGCGGCCGCGGTCACGTGACGTCCTGATCGGCTTCGCGGACCGCCACGACCGCGGGCCGCAGCGGCCACTGGCTTTCGGCCGGCACCGGGTCGAGAGCCGCGGCGCGCCGACGGCGGTCACCGAACCGTTCCCGCAGGATCACTTTGAGGATCCGCAAGCCGTCCCTGATCGCCCGCAGGTTGCTCGTACCGTACAGGCGGGGCCGTTCATAGCTGGGGATCTCCTGGATCCACAGCCCGGCCTTGGCCGCGCGGATGCTCATCAGCGTCTCCACCTCGAACCCCGCGCAGTCGACCGCCATCGCGCCCAGGTGGCGCGCCCAAACAGCGTTGTAGCCGTAGCACAGATCGGTGTAATGAGTACCGAACATGCGGTTGACCAGGACGTTGAGCATTCTGTTCCCGTAGCGGCGGCCAACCGTGATGTCGTCGCTCCTGCCGCCGCTTGCGAAACGTGATCCCTTGGCGAAGTCGGCGCCGGCCACGAGCGCGCTAACGAACAGGACGATCTCGCTGCCGTCGGTCGAGCCGTCCCCGTCGATCATCACGATGATGTCGCCGGTGCACGCGGCGAAGCCCGCGAGCAGCGCGTCGCCCTTGCCGGCACCCTGCTGCGTCACGACCTTGATATCCGGGCGGATTCCCCGCGCCACCGCGACCGTGTCGTCCGTGGAATGCCCGTCGACCAGCACGACCTCGTCCACCCACCAGGGCAGCGTGGCGAACACGTGCGGGATATTGCGCGCCTCGTTCAGCGCCGGTATGACCACGCTCACGCTCGGCGTGATGGCCAAGGCCGCTGACACGGGCCGATAGGGAAACAAACTGTGCGGCGGTACCAGCTGACCCACGCCGTTGACGGCTTTTGATGAACCCATGGCGGGTTTTGATGAACCCATGGCGGGCAAAGCTCCCTGTCCGGTCGTAGCCATGGCCTAAGCGACCAGCGGAGCGTCCCAATTGCGCTCGTTGAGCTGGAGCTGCCGCAGCAGATGCTGCGGGTCGCGTGGGATGCGGTCGCCGCCGGCGCCGGGTCCCGCGAAGGCGGTCACCTCGATCGGGTCAAGCCCGAGCGTGCGGCAGATGCCGGCGAACTCGTTCGCGACAGCCAGGGTGACCGCGCGGGAGATGTTCTGGTAGATCTCGGCCGCCTCGGCCGCCTCGGCCGAGCTGACCACGTGGACGACGTCGGTGAGCAGGCGGATCACCCGCGCCGCGCGCTCGGTGCACGACTGCGTGGCGCCGCCGATGACCCGTGGAGCCTGCCGCGGATGATCGTCGGGACGCGACTCGATCCGCTCTGGGCTGGCGGCCACGAACACGTCCTCGCCGGCGCGCATGCCCCGCCGCTCGAGCGGGCCGACGAGCAGTTCGCGCGTTGTGCCCACGTAGGCCGTCGAGGTGAGGATGATCGTCTGGCCGGTTCGGGCGTGCGCGACGACGGTGCCGCACGCGCGGCGCAGCGCGGACACGTCAGGCACGCCGTCGCCGCCGGCCTGCGCGGGTACGCAGACGATGACGGCGTCGGCGAGGGCAGCCGCGCTGGCCACGGTCGTCAGCTCGAGGCTGCCGTCCTCGAACGCCGCGCCGACCAGGTGACCGTCGGCCGCGGTGAGGCCGGCCGTACCCGAGGCGATGGCGCGCAGCCGGCTGGCGCTCGCGTCGATCCCGATGACGCGGGGGCAGTTGGAGTACAGGGCCAGCGCGGTCAACAGCCCGGCGCGGCCCATGCCGGCGATCGCGATCGCCGGCGCCCTGGCGGGGACCGGCTTTGTGCGCCGGTCCCCCTTCTTGCGGCTGCTGTCAAGCGACAGCCGGTGCTGTGACACTGCAAGTCCCCCAAGCCCGTGTGGAAGGCACGGTGCCCCCGTTGTGGTGATCCGTGACCGACTGTGGCATCGGGGCGCCTAGGGTTTGCTCATTCATCCGGGGTAGCTGCCCTCGCCGAAATGGCGGAGAAGCGGTGCCGCCCGCGGGTGCCGGCCGGTGCCGATCGCGGTGCTGCGCAGCCTGCGGGTGGCACGGACCGGAGCCGTGCCGGGGAGGACGCGCGGTGATCCATTCGGCCGGGGCGCTGCCGCACACGCGGGGGTGGTCGATGCGCCGCGCTCAGCGCACTGGCGCTCCGCGGCGGTGCGGCTTGGCTGCCCGGGGGATCCCGGTACCCTATTCGGAGGAGAAGTCCTGCTCAACATCTAGCTTCACTGGTGCTATGACAACCCAGAACAGGTCTCGTCTTTCCTACAAGATCATCTTTGCGGTTAAGCACCCGGATCAGATCCTGCCGTACGTGCGCAGAGTCCTCGTCGACGCGTGGCTGCGCGCCCGGGCCGGTGACCACGTCAGCTACTACCGGGCCGTGATGAAGTACAAGGCGTCACACAACGTCGACGTCGCCGTGGGCAGCAGGAGCCACGACCAATGGCTCGAGTTCGGCCAGATGCAGTTCGACTACCTGCTGACGCACGGGCTCAAGCCGGCCGACCGCATCCTGGAGATCGGATGCGGCAACCTGCGGGCTGGCCGGCTGCTCATCGACTACCTCGACACCGGCAACTACTACGGGATCGATATCTCACCGGACATCATGGTGGCGGCGCAGCAGGTGCTCGCCGAGTCCGGGCTCCAGGGCAAACTACCCAGGCTGACCATTGTCTCGGACCTGACCTTCGAGTTCCTGCCGGCCGGGTACTTCACCGTGGTGCACGCGAACAGCGTGTTCACGCACTGCCCGATCGAGGTCATCGACGAGTGCCTGGCGCACGTCGGACGTGTCATGGCCCCTGGCGCGATCTTCGACTTCACCTTCTACCGCTCCGATGAAGCCGACTACCAGGTGCTGCGCGAAGACTTTTACTACCGGACGCAGACGCTCGTCTCGCTCGCGGCCAAGTACGGGCTCGCGGCGCGGCTCATGGATGACTGGCACGACCCGTGGGACCACCAGCCCAAGATCCGCGTGACCCTGCCAAGCTGAGCGCCACCCCTTGCGATCAAGGCGGGACGGCAGCCCGATCAACCCCGCCGCGCCCGGCGCGCCCAAGATCCGTTTCTGTGGAACTCTGCCTGCACATAGCGCAAGCAGATTGACATAGTTGCCGATCTTGGTCTGTTTACCGGCTCCGATTGGAGGGCTCTGGCCACGGCGATGGCCGGTTGGTGTTGCTGCTGACGCCCCCTGACGTCACCGCACGGGAGGCGGCCGGTGGGCCGGGCGCAGCCCATGGTTCGGGTGCCCATGGATTCGGGTGCCATGGATTCGGGTGCCCATGGATTCGGGTGCCCATGGATTCGGATGAGGGCGTTGTCATGCATCTGGATGAGGACCGGGCCGTTCCCGGCGTGCACAGTGGGCAGGTGGACATCCTGCGACTGCTGCTCGTCGACGACCATCTGATGGTCACCGAAGCGCTGGCATCGCGGCTGTCCGCGGCGCTGGATCTCTGGGTGGCCGGCCGCTGCGCCACGCTCGACCCGAACCTGATCGACATCGTCCGCGGGGTGCGGCCTGACGTCATCACCATCGAGATCGAGCCGCTCGGCTCCGCTTTCGGTGAGGTACTGCGGCGGCTCGTCGAGGCTCGGCCGGCCGCGCGCGTCGTGGTGCTGAGCTCCGACCGCAACGTCGAGCACGCGGTGGAAGCCGCCAGGGCCGGCGTGGTCGCCTGGGTGGCGAAGGAGCAGGGCGCGGCGGAACTCGAGGCCGTGCTGCGCGGGGTCTGCCACGGCCAGTCCTGGTTTCCCCCGGACATGCTCGGCGAGATCCTGCGTGACATGCGGACCGGCCTCAACGGCGCGATGGACGGCGCCAACCCGCTGCACATGCTCAGCCCGCGGGAAAAAGACGTCATGCTGAGCATGATGGACGGCAAGCGCGGCCGCCAGATCGCCGAGGATTTGCTGATCTCCACCGACACCGTGCGCACCCACACCCGCAACATCTTCGCCAAGCTGGACGTCCACAGCCGCCTCGAGGCAGTCAGCGTCGCCGTCGCCGCCGGGCTTCAGCGCGCCGAGCGCGCGGGCTGACCGGCCCGCCACGCGCCGCCGCCAGCTTCCGGTGAGCATGTGGCCACAGGGAAAGTCGGGACTTCCGGCACTTACGCCGGCCGGCCGGACGCGCTACTCATGATTCAGTGGGAGATGTGTTTGGCGCATGGTGTTTGTTGCACGGTCTGTGCCGCATAGTGCTTGCCGCGTGGTGTGGGCCGCACGGTGCGCGCGCGACGTACTCGCATTAGACGCGCGCACGAATTATTCTGGTTCTCCGAGGATCTTGAAATCATGCGCGTACGGCGATCTCACCGGCGTCATCAAATGTCGCGGTACCGGACAGCGGTACCAACCGATCGCCGTACCGGACAGCGGTATCAACCGATCGTGGTACCGGACACCGGTACCACCTGATCGCATCGCACGCGGCCGGCCCGCGTCAGTGCCGGGTGCGCTGGTCAGAGCGGGGAGGGGAGGCGCGGATGGAGTGGTCGCTCGACCGGCGGGCCGGGCAGGGCCGCCGGGGCTCGGATGGCCGCGACGTACTGGCGATGCGCGGGTTGCTGCATGATCTCGGACACGAATTGACCACATTGTCCTATCTGGCCCAGGCGGTGCGCGGCGACCCGGCGCTTCCATCCGGCTCGCGTGCCCGGATGGAACTCGTGTCGCTCGAAGTGTCGCGCCTGACCGATATTGTCACGCACGCGCTTACCGGCGGTGATGCCACCGATCCCGTTGACGTGCGGGCAATGGCCAGCCAGGTCACCCGGCTCGCGAGCGCCGCGTCCGGTACCGAGGTCGTGCTGCGTGCTGGGCCTGCGGTGCGCATCAAGGTGAGCCCGACGCTGCTGTGGCGTGCGCTGACCAACGTGGTCGACAACGCCGCGCGCGCGGCCGGCCGGGCCGGCCGGGTCGAGGTGGTGATAGGGCGGGCGCCCCGGACGGTCATCGACGTGATCGACAACGGTCCCGGTTTCGGCCAGGGGCCACCGGGAGTGGCGTCACTCGGGTTGCGCGTGGCCGCGTCGTTGCTCGAATCAGTCGGCGGCGCGCTCGAGGTCCACGCGCCGCCGGCCGGCGGGACCAGGGTCCGCATCGCGCTGCCAGGGCGGCCGGCCACCCCGGCACGCGCGGGCGCCGGGCTGACCGGGTGACCAGCGTGCCTGACCTGGTACTCGGCGACGACCACACCGTATTCCTCGACGCGCTTTCTGCCGTGCTCACCCAGCACGGGTTCGCCGTCACCGTGGCCCGGAGCGCGGCTGAGACGATCGAGTGCCTGCGCCGCGTCAAGCCGGACATCTGCCTGGTGGATCGCCATTTCGCCGCGGAAGACAGCGTCGAGGCCATCGGGAACATGATCGCTGCGAGCCCGCGCACGAAGATCCTCGTGCTCAGTGCCGACCCGGACACGGACGGGATACTGCGGGCACTGCGGGCCGGCGCATCCGGCTATCTGCACAAGACCCAGGGGGTCGCGGTACTCACCGCCGCGATCGACCGGGTGCTGCGCGGCGAAGTGGTGGTCAGCGTGCCCAAAGCGACCGCGGCCAGGAGGTCGGCGCGGGCCGACGACGCGCACCGGCTGGCCTCCTACCTCACCGACCGGGAACGTGAGTGCCTCGCGATGCTCGTCGAAGGGCTTGACACCGCGGCCATGGTCGCCAAGCTCGGCGTCTCGCGCACCACCGTCCGCACCCACGTGCAGGCGCTACTCACCAAGCTCGGCGTGCACTCACGTCTCGAGGCCGCCTCGTTCGCCGTGCGCTACCGGCTGCTCGACGCCGACCTGACCCGCGATCGCCCGGCGCCTGCGGCCATGCGCAACCGCCAGGCGCGGGCGGGCTTACGCCGCGCCGCGGTCACCCCGGCCACTGGGGTAACTCCGGCCACTGGGTCACTTGGGTCACTCCGGCCACTGGGGGTCATCCCGGCCACTGGATCACCCCGATCACTGGGCCACCCCGGCCACTGGGGTCACCCCGGAGCCTTGGGGCCGGCCGCCCGGTGAGCGAGATGACCCAGGCCAGCAGCTCGGCCTCGTACGCGAGCGAGGCCGAACGGCCGGCCGGCCCACGGTGCGCGGACGGGCCGAGTTCCGCGCGCAACAGGATGCGGTTGCCGCAGGTGTCGGCGGCGCGCAGCGCCGCCACCCACTTCGCGGGCTCGGAGATCATGACCCGTGGGTCGTGCAGGATCCCCGTGGCGAGCAGCGGCGGGCGCGGCACGTCGGTCACGTTCTCGGCCGGCGTGTACGAGCGCATCAAGCGGAACTGCGGTTCGTCGGCCGGGTCGCCCCATTCGTCGTACTCGTTGACGGTGAGCGGTACCGCCGGATCGAGCATCTGGTTGAGCAGGTCCACGGCGGGGGCCTCGGCGATCACACCGGCCCAGCGGTCCGGCCAGAACGTATAGGCCACGGCAACGGTGAGCCCGCCCGCGGACAGCCCACGGCACGCCACGCGGCCAGGAGCGGCCCAGCCCGCCCGCACCAGGTGATCGCGGACCGCGACGAAGTCGGTGAACGTGTTGCGCTTGGCGGCGAGGCGGCCGTCCTGCCACCAGTGGCGGCCAAGCTCGCCGCCGCCGCGTACGTGCCCGATCGCGTACACGTAGCCGCGGTCGAGCAGGCTCGGGAGGGTGGCGGAGAACCGCGGGTCCGCGCACGACTCGTAGGCGCCATAACCGTAGAGCAGGCACGGTGCGCTGCCGTCTGGCCGCAGGCCGCGCCGGTAAGCGATCGTGACGGGGACGTGCTCGCCGTCGGGCGCGGGCGCCCAGAGCCGCCGCGTCACGTAGGCGGCCTCGTCGTAGCCGGGTGCCCGGGTCGCCCGCAGCGGCGTCCGCTTGCCCGTGTGCAGGTCGACTGACCACCACCACTTGGGCGCGACGAGGGACTGCGTGGACACGACCACGTCCGCCGCGTCGTAGCTGCCCCGCACCGCCGCCTCGATGAACCCGGCGGGTGTTTCCGGATGCTGGTCATGGTGGCTGCCGTCCGGACGCACGATCCGCAGGAAGGGATCACCGCGGGAGCGGCAGGAAAGCACGAGGTAGCCGCCGATCACGTCCAGCCTGTGGAACCTGATGTCCGGGTGGCCAGGCACGAGCTCACGCCAGTTGCCGCGGCCGGGGGCCTCGACCGGCGCCGTCACCACCCGGTACTCGGGCGCGCCGTCGTTGGTCAGGATCGCGAACCGGCCCGGTCCCGCCCCGCCCGCCGCTGGCCCGCCCAGATGCTCGGTGAAGTACTCGACGCCGCGGCGGCGGCGCTCGACCAGCCGGGGCGCGGCATCGTGCCTGGCGGCAGGGACGATCCACTGCTCGTTCGTGTCACGCGCGTCGGCGGAGATCACGATCCAGTCGCCGCTGCGGGTCGCGCCGACCGTGACGTGGTAGCGCGCGTCCGGCTCGGCGAAAACGATCTTGTCGGCGGCCTGCGGCATGCCGATCACGTGCCGCATCACCCGGCAGGGCCGGAACGATGTGTCGTGCACGACGTAGAAGAAGGCGCTCGAGTCGGCGCTCCACGCACATCCGTAATAGCTGCGGGCGATGCGATCGGGCCGGTCGCGGCCGCTGGCCGCGTCGCGGAAGCGCAGCTCGTAGACCTCGTCTCCGGTGAAGTCCACCGAGTAGGCGATCAGCCGTCCGTCCGGGCTCGGCTCACATACGCCGAAACGGAAGTAACTGCCCGCGCCCGCCTGGGTGGCCGGGGCAGCCGCGGCCGTCCCGCCGTCGAGAACCACCTCGAAGCCGGCGTCGCTGCCGTTGCGGCGCCGGCCCAACTGCGGGAACTCTGACCCAGCCCGCGTCTGCTCGACATAGGTATAAGGCCCGCAGCGCCAGGGCACCGCGGCCTCTTCTGTCGGCAGGCGCGCGGCGAACTCCGCGCCGAGGAGGCTGCGCAGCCCGGCCAGCCCGCTCACGGCCGCCTGGTAGTGCTCCCTTTCTGCCGTCAGGTACGTGTGCAGCCGCAGGTCGCTTCGGTCGGTCATCCAGCCGAACGGCTCCGCGGTCACCGTCCCGTGCGCGGTGCGGAAACGCGGCTCGACCGGCGCCGTGGGGACCGCCGCTTGCGGGGCCCGCCGCACCGCGACAGGCACGGGCACGGGCGCGGCCAACGGCACGCCCGGCTTTTCCTGTTCGCTCATGTTGTCACCCCGATACTTCGGCCCTTACCCGTCTGGTATCCCCGGCTCTACCCAGTGGGACGCGGGGCGGGCAGAACCCGAGCACCTGACGGGGTCAGCCATAACGGGCCTCGGTGGCCGCGGAGATCAACGTGGCGACCGCCTTGAAGCAGCGGATCATCTCGCGCGCGGTCGGGCTGTCGTATCCGACCGTCCGATCACCGAGTCGCTCGACGGTCGGCACGATCGCCGCCGCCTGGGCGAGTTGGGTGGCGTCGACCTCTACCTCCACGTGGAAGCGCCCGTCGGTGACCGGTGCCCGCCTGGCCGCGAGCTTGCCCGCGCCGGCGGCCGCGGACCTGATGGCCGCGGCCGTCACCGACGGTGCCGCGCAGATGGCCGAGTACCTGCTGACGCACTCCTTGACCGCGACCGTCCGCGCGTCCGGAGCGTAGCCCGCCGCGTCCGCGCACGCGCGATCGTCGCCGGTGACAAGGACGACAGGTACTCCGTACTCGGCGGCGACCAGGGCGTTGAGCCGTCCCTCGCTCGCCCGGGCGCCGTTGACCCGCACGCCGACGATCGAGTTCGGCAGGTACGTGTGCGCGAGCACGCCGTCGGCTCCCGCCGCCGCGTGGTAGCCGACGAAAGCGACGCCGCTCACCTCGGGATGCTGGATGCCCTCCACCATGCCCAGGTCCTTGTGGCGGCCGGTCAGCATGGCAGCCCGCCCGTCGAGCTCCTCGAGAAGCAGGTTACGCATTGTCGCGTGCGCCTCGTTGACCACGACGTCGGTGGCTCCCGCGTCGAAGAACCCGGCGATCGCCGCGTTGACGTCGGACGTGAACATCCGGCGGCAGCGCTGCCACTGCTCGGTCCCTGGCTCGACGTCGGCGGGCCAGGTGACCCCGGTGGCGCCCTCCATGTCCGCGGAGATAAGGATCTTCATGGGCTCAGCATGCCCGGCCCGGGCGACCCGTTTCAGCATCTTGCCTGGGTACCCGGGCTGGAATTGTCAGACCAGACGCAGCGACTTCAGCCGATACCCGCCCGCAATCTTGTCCGCGGGCCTCTGGTGGTCGAAGCGCTCATGATCCAGCATGTCCCGTAACGAGCGGCGTGCCCGGCAATGAGCAGCGCGCTCGGTTACGAGCACCATGCCAGGTGACGATCTGCGACCCGTGAGGTTGGTGAAACGTACATGAGCCCCGCAGGAGGGCAGGTGGCGGCCGCAGGGCCAGCGCCGAACAGGTGGACGGTCGTGGCCGCCTACTGCCTCGTCTCCTCCGCCAACCAGATGCTGTGGCTGACGTTCGCGCCGATCACGACCGTGGCGGCGAGTCATTACGGCGTCTCGGTGAGCGCGATGGGCTGGACGGCCGAGGTCTTCCCCCTCGTCTACGTCGTCCTGGCGCTGCCCGCGGGGGCGCTGCTCGACCGCTGGTTCCGCGGCTGGCTCGCCATCGGCGGGGTGCTCACGGCGGCCGGGGCATTGCTGCGCATCGGCGGCGGTTACGACCGGGTGCTCGCCGGGCAGTTGATCATCGCGATCGCCCAGCCGCTGGTACTTAACGCACTGACCAAACTGGCCGGGCAGTACCTCGAACCCAGGCACCGCCCGACGGGGATCGCCATCGGCTCGGCGAGCATCTTCGGCGGCTTCGTGCTCGCGCTCGTGCTCGGCTCGGTGCTCAGTCACGGCAGCCAGATCGGCCTGCTGCTTGTCATCGGCGCCGCCTACGCGTCGGCCGGGGCCATCGCGCTGCTCGTCGCGGTGCGGCACCCGGGCAGGCGAGAGGGCGTGGTGCTCGTCGCGGCCGGGGCGCAGCGGCTCCGGATCGTCTGGTCGGACCCGGTGATGCGCACGCTGACCGGCCTCGTGCTGGCCGGGTTCGGCGTTTTCGTCGCGATGTCCACCTGGCTCCAGGCACTGCTCAAGCCGGCCGGGGTGTCGTCGTCGGCCGCTGGCGTGCTGCTCGTCGAGATGGTGCTGGCCGGCGTGGTCGGCTCCGCGCTGCTCGCGCCCTGGGTCGCGGCGCGGGGCGCCGAGGCGCCGCTCCTGCGGCTCGTGGTGATCGTGACCGCGGCCGGCTGTGTCGCGCTCGCCGTGGCGCCAGGGGTGGCCGTCGGCGCGGTCGCGATGTTCTGCATCGGCGCCATGCTGCTGACCGCGCTGCCGGTCGTCCTCGAGATCGCCGAGCGCCGGGCCGGGGACGCGGGGGCCACGGCGGCCGCCCTGTTGTGGCTGGCAGGCAACGCCGGCGGCCTGATCGTCTCGCTCATCGTGCAGGGACTGATCAACGAGCCCGCCGCCGCCTTCGCGGTCATGGCCGCCGGGGTGGTGTTCGCGCTGCCGCTGACCCGGCGGCGGCGGCTCGCCGGCCCCGTGCCGGTGCGGGCCGGTTCGGGCACGGAAAGCGTGGCGTAGAGTTACGGCACTCGGCCTCGCGTATAACTAAAGGGACACGGTTCGACGAACAACAAGTTAACCGGAGATGGCTATAGTGCGTCGTATCCGGTGACGCCCAGCGGGCTGCGAACATCGGCTTCCGAACATCGGCATAAGTGACACGACATCGACTGGGGAGGCGGGCGTTGCCCCAGCAGCTTCACGAGTTCACGATCGAAGCCGCGGACGCGGCGGCCGGGCGCGAGATGGCGGCCGCGCTGCGGCCGAGGTTCGAGGTCGCTACGGACGGTGCTCGTAGCGTGCGGCGGGTGTGGCTGGACACGTTCGACTGGCGCCTTTACCGTGCGGGCAGCACGCTCGAATACACCAGCGGTCCCGGCACGCACGAACTCGCCTTTGCCGCGAGCGACGGCGAGCGCACAGCGTGCGCGGTGCCGAGGATGAGCTGGCCAGCCGCGGCAGGCTCGGTTCCCGGCGCGCTGGTCCGCGACCTCGTCGAGCCGGTCGCGGGGATCCGCGCGCTGCTGCCCGTCGCCGCGTGCGCGAGCGCACAGCGGACCCTGCGCGTCCTCGACGGCGAGGACAAGACGGTGGCCCGCATCACGGTCGACCTCGCCTCGGTGCGCGGACCGGCCGGTATCGCGCTGCCCGCGCGCCTGACGGTCACGCCGGTGCGCGGCTACGGCGGCCAGGCCGACCGCGTCGAGCGGCTCCTCGCCGGCCTGCCCAGCGTGACCGCGGCCGACCGGTCGTCCTTCCAGCTTGCGCTGGCCGCCGCCGGCCGGCGGGCGGGCGACTACAGCAGTCAGGTGGACGTCGCACTGACACCGGCCATGCCCGCACGCGCCGCGGTCGCCGCGGTACTGCTCCGGCTGCTCGACATCATCGAAGCCAACGTCGACGGCGCCGTCCGCGACATCGACACCGAGTTCCTGCACGATCTGCGGATCGCGGTACGCAGGACCCGGGCCGCGCTGAAGCTGGCCGGTGACGCGCTGCCGGGCGACCTGGCGCCGCGGTACGCACTCGAGTTCAGGTGGCTCGGGCAGCTGACGACACCACTGCGCGACCTGGACGTGCATCTGCTCGGCTTCGCCGACGCCGCCGCCGGTCTGGTCACGGCATCGCCGCCTGACCTCGCGCCGATGCACGAGAGCCTCACCCGCTACCGCGCCGCCGAGCGGCGCCGCCTGGCCCGCGGGCTGCGCTCGGCCCGCTTCACGCGCCTCACCAGCCAGTGGCGCGCCGCGCTCGGCAAACTCAGTGCGCGCGGCGCGCACCAGGCCGGCGCGGCGCCGTCCCGCCGCGCCGCGGCCGGCCGGGGCGGGGTGGCGCAAACACCCGTCGGCGACCTCGCCACGGCGCGGATCGAGCGCGCGTACCGCAGGCTCGCGAGGACCGGCGCGGCCATCACGGCGGCGTCGCCCGAAGAGGACCTGCACACGGTGCGCAAACGCGGCAAGGAACTGCGTTACCTGCTCGAGTTCTTCGCCGCACTGCACGAACCAGCGACACACCGCAGCGCCGTTCGGGAGCTGAAAGCACTACAGGACTGCCTGGGAGAGATCCAGGACGGGCACGTCCAACGCGAGGCCATCAGGTCGCTCGCCGCACGGATGGTCGCCGAACGCGCCACGCCGGCCGCCACGCTCCTGGCCATGGGCGAGCTGGCGGCGCAGCTCGACGCGGCGGCCAGCGAGGCCCGTGACGACTTCGGCCGGCGTTTCGCCCGGTTCACGAGCGATCGCAACGCCAGCCGGATCGCCAGCCTGGCCAAGGCGGCGGCCGCGTGAGGATCTATGCCACGTACAACGTCAAGGGCGGCGTCGGCAAGACGTCAGCGGCGGTCAACCTCGCCTACCTGGCCAGCCGCGAGGGCCGCAGCACCCTGCTTTGGGACCTGGATCCGCAGGCCGCGGCCACGTTCCTGTTCCGGATCCGCCCGCGGGTGAAGGGCGGAGGCAAGGCGCTCGTGCGCGGCGCGATGCCGCTCGACGCGGCCATCAAGGGCACCGACTTCGACCACCTCGACCTGCTGCCCGCGGACCTCACCTACCGCCGGATGGACCTGCTCCTCGACGCGGCGAAGAAGCCCACCAGGCAGATCGCGCGGCTGCTCGCGCCGCTGGCCGGGGAGTACGACACGGTCTTCCTCGACTGCCCGCCGAGCATCTCGCTGGTTACCGAGAACGTGCTGCACGCCGCCGACATGCTGATCGTGCCGCTGATCCCGACCACACTGTGCACCCGCACACTCGACCAGCTCACCGGGTTCGTCGACTCGTTCGACGGCCCGCAGCCGGCCATCCTGGCGTTCTTCTCCATGGTCGACAGGCGCAAGCGGCTGCACCGCGACATCACGCAGAACCTGCCGGCCGAGCGCAAGGACCTTGCCACCGCCGTCGTGCCCGCGCTTTCGCTCGTCGAGCAGATGGCGGTCCGCCGGGCGCCGCTGCCCGTGTACGCGCCGCGCAGCAGGGCGGCGCAGTGCTACCGGGAGCTGTGGCAGGAGATCTCAGCGCTGCGGCCAGGCGGCTGAGCGGCTCGGCGGGAATCGCCGGCGGCCCCGACGGCATTCTGGTCGTTAGCCGAAGAAACCCGCGAGGAGATGGCGCCATGTCGGTTCGCCGCCTGAATCATGCCGTGCTCTACGTCAGCAACGTGTCACGATCGGTAAAGTTCTATCAGGAGACACTCGGGTTCGAGATCGCGACCGAGATCGCCGGGCGCGCCGCCTTCCTGCGTGCCGCCGGTACCTCCAACGACCACGACCTCGGGCTGTTCCAGGTGGGGAATGCCGCGCAGCCGTCCGACCCGGGCGGCATGCCGCGGCCCGGCCTGTACCACCTGGCCTGGGAGGTCGGGTCACTGCCCGAGCTGGCCGAGACCCGCGCCAAGCTCGCCGCCCACGGCGCGCTCGTGGGCGGCAGCGACCACCGGGTGTCGAAGTCGCTGTACGCGAAGGACCCGGACGGAATCGAGTTCGAGGTGATGTGGCGGGTCCCGGCCGAGGACTGGCCGGAGGAGCTGAGCAAGGGCAGCATGATCGCCCCGCTCGACCTGGACGCGGCGCTGGCCCGCTGGGGCGACCTGGTGACCGGCGCCGCGGCCGGGTCGGCGACCTGAGCCCCCGCGCCTTCCCTTGCCCGCACCCATGAGTCACTATGGTACTAACCGGTAAGTAAGCGGATGGGGGACGATGGTGCGGACTCCTGGCGAGCAGCTGGCCAAGAGGATGGCCGCGGTGGCCCGGGCGACCATGCAGGCCACGGTCCATACCGCCGTGCGGCCCAGGGGTGAGCGCCGGCATCTCGGCGGCAGCACCGTCGTGGCGAGCGACGGTGCGGTGGTCACGGCCAGGCACCGCGCCGCGGGCATCAGCGTGGTCGCCGCCCGCGGCCGCGCCGCGACCGCCGCGCGCAACCTGGGCGCCGCCGCGCTGCGGCTGCCGCCCGGGCCGCATCCGGTCGCCGTGCAGCGCAACCTCGCCGTGGTGATGGCGGACGGCGTGACGCTGCGCGCCGACAGGTACTTCCCCGCCGACGCGGCGGACCGCGCGGGCACCGCGGACCACGGCGCCGGCCATCCCCCGGTGATCCTGGTTCGGTCTCCGTACGGGCGCAGCGGCTTCGTCGGCCTGGTCTACGGGCATTTCTTCGCCCGGCACGGCTTCCAGGCCGTCGTCCAGAGCGTGCGCGGCACGTTCGGGTCCGGCGGCGTGTTCGACCCACTCGGCAACGAGCGGGAGGACGGGCTCACCACCGTCGCGTGGCTGAAGGCGCAGCCGTGGTTCGGCGGCGTGTTCGCCATGTACGGCCCCAGCTATCTCGGCTACTCCCAATGGGCGATCGCCGCCGACGCCGGGCCCGAGCTGCGGGCGATGGCCGCGCAGATGGCCGCGTCGCAGTTCCGCGACGCCGCCTACGTCGGCGGCGCCTTCGCGCTGGAGTCCACGCTCACCTGGAGCGACCTGACCACCCGCATCGAGCGGCCGCTCGGGGGCCTGACCGCTGGTATCACGTCCATCCGCCGGGCCAGGCGCGCGGCCATGTCCGGGCGGCCGCTCGCCGAGCTCGACACGCTGTCCGCTGGTGCGCCCGTACCGTTCTTCCAGGACCTGCTGCGCAACGCCGGGACGAACGAGCCCTACTGGCAGCGCCGCGACCACAGCGGCAGCGTCGGCGAGGTCGGCGTACCCGTCAGCCTGCTCGGCGGCTGGTACGACGTGTTCCTGCCCTGGCAGCTACGGGACTACGCACAACTGCGCGCCGCGGGCCGCACGCCGCAGCTGACGATCGGGCCGTGGTACCACGCCGACCCGCGGCAGCTTCGCGCGGCGAGCGCCGACGCGCTCACCTGGTTCCGCGCCCACCTGCTCGGCGAGCAGTCGCTGCTGCGCAGGCAGCCGGTCAGGCTGTTCGTCACCGGTGCCGGCGAGTGGCGCGACTACCCGGACTGGCCCGTGCCAGGCATCTCACCGCAGCGCTGGCACCTGCAGCCCGGCCGTGGCCTGGCCGCCGCGCCGCCGGCGGGGTCGCCGCCTGACTCCTACCGCTACGACCCCGCGCATCCCACGCCGGCGGTCAGCGGGCCCACCCTGGTCGGCAACTCCGAGCCCGAGGACAACCGCAGGCTCGAGGCGCGCAGGGACGTGCTGACCTTCACCAGCCAGGTGCTGCCGGACGGCCTGGAGATCATCGGGCCGGTCACCGCCGACCTGTACGTCCGCTCCAGCCGCGCGCACACCGACGTCGTCGTCCGGGTCTGCGACGTCGGGCCGACCGGGGCGTCGATCAACGTCTGCGAGGGCGTGCGCCGCCTGGTGCCGGGAAGCCCCGAAGCCGGCGGCGACGGCGTGCGGCGCGTGCCGGTGGAACTGTGGCCGGCCGGGCACCGGTTCCTGCCCGGTCACCGGGTCAGGATCCAGGTCGCGAGCGGCGCGTACCCGCGGGTCGACAGGAACACCGGAACCGGGCAGCCGCTCGGCGCCGCCAGCATGGTGGCCGCCGACCAGGAGGTCTTCCACGACCCGGCGCACCCGTCCGCGATCGTCCTGCCCGTCACGAGATGACCCCGCGATCCGCTGGCGCCCCCGTCAGTGTTCGCGGATGCTCCCCGCGGGCTAATGCCGCAGTTCAAAGAATGACGCCATTGGGCCTCAACTCGGGCTCCTCCTGCGCAGATACCAGTTTCAGTGCCCAGGCGGCTCCACCGCCGCAAGAAGGCGGTGCATGCCAGACGATGGGTTGTTATCCGGGAAGGGGGTATCGTTTTGCAGGTGGCGCTGGTCGAGTTCCGCAGCGCGGCGCACCGCATCAGCGGTGAACGGGCATCCACGGATTGAGGCTTAGCTGCCTTGGCCGGTGCCGTCTGGCGTTATACGAGCGTGCGGGTCGGTCGAGACGTGCGCATCGCTTGGCAGGGCGAGGGGAGCGAACGCGAGGGTGAACGTCGAGCCGCCTGAGTCGGTGCGCACGTTGACCGTCCCGCTGTCGGCGTGCGCGACGCCGGCCACGATCGCCAGGCCGAGCCCGGCGCCTGGCATTCCTCGTGCGGCGGGTGCTCGATAGAAGCGTTCGAAGATGTGTGGGAGGTTCTCGTCGGCGATGCCGGGGCCGTGATCGGTGACCGAGGCTCGGCCGTTGTCGACGACGATGCGCACCGCGGCGTCGGGGGGATTCCACTTGATCGCGTTGTCGATCAGGTTGCTGATGGCGTGATCGACCGCGGCGGGGTCGAGGTGCACTAGGCAGGGGTGCAGGTCGGTGTCGATGGCTGCGTGTGGCATCCGCTGCCGCACGCGGCGCACTGCCTCGTCGGTGAGCAGGTCCAGGCGCACGGTTTCGCGGTGTGGTGCGGACTCGCGATAACGCGCGAGGTCGAGCAGGTCGGTGATCAACTGGTTGAGTTCGCCGGCCTGTTCACGTGCCGCTCGGACCAGAGCGGGTGCCTGCGGGTCGGTCAGCCCCTTGCCGTCCTCGAGCAGGTCGAGGTTCGTGGTCAGGCTGGTCAGTGGCGTGCGCAGTTCGTGGGACGCGTCGGCTACCAGTTGCCGCTGTGCGGTCACCGAGTCGTGCAGCGCGGCCAGCATGGTGTCGAACGACGCGCTGAGCCGGCCTACCTCGTCGGTCCCGGTGGAGCCGAGGCGGGCGGTGAGGTCGCGGGTGTGGGTGACGTGCTCGGCGGCTGCGGTGAGCTCGGCGATCGGCCGGAGGATGCGGCCTGCCGTCAGCCGGGCTATGCCGTAGGTGACGACCGCGGCCGCGATGGTGAGCCCGGCGAGGAGCAGCGTCGCGGTGCGTAGCGCGCCGTCATCGGCGTTCGCCGCCCGGCTGGTACGGACCAGGGCACCGCCTGACATCTCCGGCATGGCCGCGGTGTAGACGCGGTACCGCTGCCCGCCGTCGCGCGCGTCGGCGAAGTACGCGGGCTGGGCACGTTCGGCTACCGCGACATCGCGGCTGTCGAGCGGTCCGAACTGGGTGGGCTGACCGGCGCTGACCGGGCCAGGAAAGAGTTGGAGTTCGATGCTGCCGACGGTGACCGGCTTGCTCAGATCCGGGCTGGATCCCTTGTCGCTGGCGGCCGATTGCTTGATGCGCCGAGCGATTGTGGAGGCTTGCTGGGCGGCGTCGACCAGCGCGGCATCGACCCGGGAGTGCAAATTCGCGGCGTAGGACACGTACAGCACGCTGCTGACCGCGGCGACGACCACCAGCACACCGACGGCGGCCGCGGCCGAGATCCGGTTTCGCAGTGTCACGGCGTGTCCCGCAGCACGTAGCCGAGCCCTCGCACGGTGTGCAGGATGCGTGGCTCACCGGCGCTCTCGAGCTTGGTGCGCAGGTAGCTGATGTACACCCAAAGGTTGTTCGAGCGCGGCCCAAAGTCGTAGCCCCAGACGGCCTGGTAGATGCTTGCGTGGCTGAGCACCCGGCCGGGGTTGCGCAGGAACAGCTCGAGTAGCAGGTACTCGGTCCGGGTCAGGGAAACCTCGCGCCCGCCCCGCGTCACCCGGGCCGCGGCGAGGTCGAGAACCACGTCCGCGTAGCTGAGCTGCTCGGCACCCGTCCCGGTGCGGCGCAGCAGCGCGCGCAGCCGGGCCCGCAGCTCCGCGAGCGCGAACGGCTTGGTGAGGTAGTCGTCCGCGCCCGCATCCAACCCGGCGACGCGATCATCCACCAGATCGCGGACGGTGAGCATCAGGATCGGGGTCCGGACGCCGCGCGCGCGAAGCCGCCGGCACACCTCAAGCCCGTTCGGCTCGGGCATGGCCACGTCGAGAACGATCACGTCGATTGGCGCGGCCGCGAGGTGGGCGAATGCGGCGCTGCCACCGTCCGCGGCCAGCACCTCATAGCCGTCACGCCCGAGCGCGGTGGCCAGTGATCGGCGGACCGCCGGGTCATCGTCCACCACGAGAACGCGCACGCGACCATTATGCGCGGGCTCACGCCGCCCGGCGCTGGTCAG
Source organism: Streptosporangiaceae bacterium (assembly GCA_035260365.1). Lineage (GTDB taxonomy): Bacteria > Actinomycetota > Actinomycetes > Streptosporangiales > Streptosporangiaceae > DATFVJ01. The sequence continues at coordinate 18,685 of DATFVJ010000265.1, read as the reverse complement.
GCGCGCTCACCCGCCCGCCACGCTCCGCTTGGCTGCGACGAGTGCCTGGGCCAGCCTGGCCGGGCTCACCCCGAGCTCGTGGGCGACCGCGGCGAACGCCGTACTGGCTGGGTCCACGCCGTGGTTGCCGCTGAGCGTAATGATCTGCTTCATCGCATGCTGTGCAGCGCTCGGACTGATGCCGAGCTGGGTGGCGAGTGCGGCCGCCATCGACTTCCCGGTCGGGCCGTTTTCGACATGGGTTCCGAAGACGGCATAGACGATCCGTTGTGCGGTCGCGCTCGTGACACCGGTTGAGACGGCGAACGCGGCGATCCCAGCGGAACTGTTGCCACCAGCCCGCTTCGCGGCAACAAGCCCGGCGTTGAGCTGGCTCGTGCTGATACCGGCGGACGAGGCTAGGCCAGACAGGTCCGTCGGGCCCTGCGACGTCTTCGCCGCGGCGGCCGACGCGGGTGGCTTCGGCGGGTTGACGGACGGCGTTTGGGAACCATAGGCCAACGCCGCGGTCGGAACCGCGATCGCCGCCGCGGCGATGACGCCCGCAACGGCGACACGACGGTTACGTGCTGACATGACGCACTCCTTCATTGGATCGGATGCGTCCCAGTCCAGCGGCACCGCCCAAGACGGACCGTCCAACGGCCTTAAAGAAACCTAGGAAGCTCGCACCAAGCCCCGATATCCGGAGCGACTGCGCGATGACGACACCGTCCACGCGCCGCGGGCACCCCGGTCAGCGACCGTAGGTGCGACCGGTGGTCTCTGTGTCTTGACCGTTCTATCGAGCTAGCCAACCGCACTGACGTCCGCACACACGGGTCCTGCCGATCCGTCGTCGTGACGGTTCAGGTGGGGGCTCTCGCAATGTCGCCGTGTGATCCCTTCCAATACAGCGGACAGCCTGACCGCGGGTCGCACATCCGCGCAGAACACCGCGGCTGCGTCGTACTAGTCCTGCCGATCGAGCAGCGCGTAATCGGCAGGGAGGATCTGCACGATCGAGCGCCACGAACGCTTACGCTCCGTGACAGTCGTTGCCTGACTTGGCGGCTGTCACCGGACGGTCCCGATGGCCACAACGTTCACGGAGCTGTCGCCGCCGGTGAGAGGATTCCGGTCCCCGTCCTGTTCAAGATGTATGACGCCGCGTGTTCATAACGGGTGACGGGTAACACACCTGGGTGTGACGCCCGCGACGTGCCTGACGAGACTGGCCCTGCCGGCGTGGCTCGCGAGTCAGCGTACCTCCCGCCGACCGGCCTTGACCTCGCGGACGAATGCCCGCCACGCGTCGGCGGAGAATCGCAGGATAGGGCCGTCAGGGTCTTTGCTGTCGCGGACAGCCATTCCGTCAGGTATGGGTGATATCTCGACACAATCGCCTTCGTTTGACGAGTAGCTTGATTTGACCCATTTCATTTATTCGCACCTCGCATTAGGTGGGACTGGTACCCACCCGGACAGGATCGAGGGAAAGCCGTGGGGCATCGGGGAAAGCGTTGGGCACAAGGCGTGATATAGCAAGCTTGTGAAGCGAAGTGTCTGCGTGAGGACCTGAAGCGCTGAGTGTTCAGCACTAAATTAGCTCGCGCGTCACGCCAGCCCTTGCCGCTGGCGCCATCGCGCCATCAAGTGTTGTGAAAACCTGTCATTCGGGTTGGCGAGATCGAGAACATAGATCCGCGCTGGAGCAGCTTGTCCCGCTGGCGTCGGCTTGGTGCTCTGGTTGTAGCTGAAGCATGCGTCGAACTTGTTATCGCGCTCAATGTCGTAGCGCTTGGCGCTGACCGCTTCGTTACCGCCTTGCGTTGGGCCCAGCTCGCCGCGGTTGACCGGCGTTGGACCTGGTGAGGCTTTGCAGTCCATGGTGACGAGCGGACTAGCAAGGCCTCGCGCAATCAACTGCTGGCTGAGCGGCACATCATCAGTTCGGCGCTCGGCAAAGCTGGCCTTGATATGTACCACGCCAAAAGGGTGTTCGTTACCGGCAGCCGCCATGCCGATGGCGATAACATCCGCTTTCTCGGCCATTTCCGCTGGATTCGGAATGCCCATTTGGCGGAGCAGCTCGATGCGTCGGTTTGGTGGCGGCATCTCCAGGCGTATGCCGTGCTTGCCGAGCTGCGACTCATAGTGCCGGACGATGACCGCCTCCAGCGCCCAACCGCTGGCTCGCTTCCAGCTCTGGCCCCAATCCCGACCAGCCTCGGAAGCCGGATGATTGTAGTCGTCCTGGTATGCGTGGGCGATCAGGAAATACCAGAGATCGGATGGGTTGGCGTGCGGCCACTTGCGCACCGCTTCAAGGAAGGCAAGCATGATGGCTTCCCTGGGTCGCCCTGCTGCTAGCTCGTCTCGGAGCTTGCCGACGACCGCGTTGAGGTCTGCCAAGTTGGCCTTGGGCAGTATGACGGTCGCGGCGTACGATCCCATAGGGAAGTGGAGCTGCAAGTCGTGCCCGGCGCGGCTCGCGCTCAGGTGACGATCAGGCACGAGCGCCTCCTTGCCCAAGTCAAGCTTGGCAAAGAAGGTCGGTAGATCGGTCCCATAGAGCTGGATCAGCGCCGCCAGCATGCCGAGTGATGGCTCATATTGCCCGGACTCGAAGCGCTCCACCCAGCCGGGGCCGAGCAGCAATGATGCCTCTACCTGTTCGGGTGACCGTCCGGCAGACTTCCTCAATTGCGCAAGCTGCTGGAATAGCTGACGTATCGCCGGGTGCACAAGGGAGAGCGTAGGACAATCAGTTGGCTGTCCGCATGCGATACTCAGGCCGAGCTGTACCGTGTCGCGTCACTGCCCCCACCTCTTCCAACCAGCGCAGCCGATACCGAACCTGGCTCATCGTGCTCCAGCGGTAGCCGCTGGTCTGCATGCGCTCGTGAAGCAGGCCAATTCGCATCGGCCGCTGTCCAAGCAGGAGCAGCAGCTCCGCAATACCGTCAACCCGTTCAAGGAGCGCCTTGCGGACGAGGGCAACGTCGCCGGTCTTCAGGTACCTCCGGCCGGACGCCGTCAAGCGCACAGCCGGGCCGTCAAGGTTTACCAAGCCGAGGTCAGCTACCACATGGAGGTAGGAGCGGCCGGCTTTGCGGCTCCGAACCCGCTCAAACGTCGCAACGATCTGGTCGAGTACCGCGCCAGTGTCAGTGGTCTCGTCCACCATGTGAAGGATGGTGTCCAGACTGGCCAGGTACTGGCCCGCGCCGCCTGGTAGCGGCCAGAGCGAGCGCGCTTGCTTCGGCGTGTCGGGCATGACATCACACGCTACCGGTTTATAGTACCGGTGATTGCTACCGGTGAGAGGAGTGAAGCTAACCATGACAGCCGCGTCACTGGGGCCATTCCCGCTGAACGAGGTGACCGAGGGCGACTGTCGGAAGCTTATTGCTGAGCTACCAGACAGCAGCATCGACGTAGCGGTGACCAGCCCGCCGTACTGGGGACAGCGACTGTCCGAAGGCAACGGCGTCGAGGGAGATCCGCGCGCCTACGTGGCTGAGCTGACCGACATCTTTGGCGGTCTGCTGCCGAAGATGAAAACAAGCGGCGTGCTGTGGGTCAACATCGGCGACGCTTACAACACCCCGGTGAACTGGCGGCTGGAGGACCACTCCTACAGCACGCTGGGGCCGGACAAGATTGGGCTAGCGCCCGATAACTCGGCCTACGTCAAGCCCCGGCACAAGCGCCGGGCATTCATCGACAGAGACGAGCCGTGGCTCCGCTACGGCAACCTGCTCGCCCTGCCGTACCGGCTGGTCATTGCCCTCTGTGATGCGGGCTGGCTCTTCCGCGGTGAGGTCATCTGGCGGAAGCGCAACCCCATGCCAGAAGGGAAGTGCCGCCGGCCGCACCGGCAACATGAAGCGATCTTCCTGTTTGCCCGGGATGAGCGCCATGATTTCCGTACGGCACCGCCGGTCGGCTCGGTCTGGGAGTTCCCCAACGAAAAAATCGACGGCCTCAAGCACTACTCCCGCTTCCCAGAGGAGCTACCCAGGCGATGCATCGAGGCGTACGGCAAGTCTGGCATCGAGGTCGTTGTGCTTGACCCGTTCAGCGGCTCCGGCACGACCGGCGTGGTAGCCCGCTGCTTGGGTTGCTCATACGTCGGTTTTGAGATCGACCCCAATCAGGTGGCTGCTTCGAATGAGCGCATCGCTGCGGCGGCCAGAAGCGCCAAGGCGCTCACGCCACCGCTCTTTACCCACTTCGTTTAAGCACGAGTGGCGTGTCGCCGCGATCTCTCCTCGGGCCACGACCCCCGCTCCCACGGCCGCCGCATCACCACGCCCTGCCGCTTGAGCCCCGACCAGACTGCGCTCTGGTCGACCTGAAGTGCTCACCGAGTTTGACGAGCGTACTGATGTTGTGCCCCTACGGCATCGTCCCGCGAGGTTCGGTCACGGCGGTGCTGAGGACGTGCGGGGGACCGGGCGTTCGGGCTTAGGCCCGGCACCCGCACGTCTCAGCGGCGCCGCAGACCCCACGGGGTCGTCTTACCGCCAAGTCAAGTGCCACCTCGAAAACGTGTCAGCAGGATCTTGCGCGTCGGCGACGAGTGATGCGAGCCGGGGCCTGGGGTCGCTGTGCGCGGTGGATTCGCGTGCGCAGCCGTTCGGGAACAGGTGGTTGTGGGCATTTCTGAGCACGGGTTCCCGTATCCGACTGGAGGCGATCATGGCTCTGCGCGTCAGCTCCGAGGTGGGCAGGCTCCGGCAGGTCATCGTGCACCGGCCCGGCCTGGAGCTGAGCCGGCTGACCCCGTCGAACGCCGCCGAGATGCTGTTCGACGACGTGCTCTGGGCGCAGCGGGCGCGCGAGGAACACGACGAGTTCGTGGCGGCGATGCGGGCCCGGGGCGTCACCGTGCACCTGTTCGGCGAACTGCTGCGGCACACGCTCGCCGACCCGGCGGCGCGCAGCTACGTCCTCGACCACACGTTCGACGAGCGCTTCTACGGGCCGATGGCCATCGACGCGGTCCGCAACGCGTTCGACGCGATGGACGTCGACACGCTGGAGCAGTACCTGATCGGCGGCATCACCAAGCGCGAACTGCTGCAGCGGACCTCGCAGCCGCCGAGCGTGTGGTTCCACTCGCTGGCGATGGACGACTTCGTCCTCAGCCCGCTGCCGAACCACCTGTACACCAGGGACACCTCGTGCTGGATCTACGGCGGCGTGTCGGTCAACGCGATGCGCAAGCGGGCCAGGCGGCGGGAGACCATTCACTACGAGGCGCTGTACCGGTGGCACCCGATGTTCGCGCGGGAGCGGTTCGAGACCTGGCTGTCGGGCAGCGCCACCGCACCCGCGACGATGGAAGGCGGCGACGTCATGCCGGTCGGCAACGAATCGGTGCTGATCGGGATGAGCGAGCGGACCCAGCCACAGACGGTCGAGATGCTCGCGCGGCGCATCTTCGCCGGGGGCGGGGCGCGGCGCATCGTCGCCGTCAACATGCCGAAGGCGCGGGCGGTGATGCACCTCGACACGGTCATGACCATGGTCGACCGCGGCGTGTTCACCAAGTACGCCGGGCTGGGCATGCTCCCGTCCTACACGATCGAGCCCGGTGACAACGAGAAGGAACTCAAGGTGACCGATCACCCGCCCGACGACATGCACAAGGCGATCGCCGGCGCTCTCGGGCTCGACGACGTCACGATGCTCACCCCGACGCACGACGTCTACACGGCCGAACGGGAGCAGTGGGACGACGGCTGCAACGTCCTCGCGATCGAGCCCGGCGTCGTGATCTCGTACGAGCGCAACGTCACCACCAACACGTTCCTGCGGCGCAGCGGCATCGAGGTGATCACCATCAGGGGCAGCGAGCTTGGCCGCGGCCGGGGCGGCTCGCACTGCATGACCTGCCCGGTGGAGCGCGACAGCTAGATGATCAGGCCGGCGGCGTCGCGGGCGCAGCCCCAGGAGAGGGTGATGCCCGCGCCGCCGTGGCCGTAGTTGTGGCACAGCAGCGTGCCACCCGGCAGGCGCTGCGCCTCGACCCGGACCGTCGGGCGTACCGGCCGGAGCCCGACCCGGTGGGCGATCACCTCGGCCCCGCGCAGCTTCGGCTCGACCGCGGCGCACCGGTCCAGGATGCGTGCGGCGGTGCGCGGATCGGGCCGCAGGGCCGAGCTCCCTGGCTCCGAGGTGCCGCCGAGCACGACCCGGCCGGTGTGCGGGAAGATGTACAAAAGCTCGGGCGGCGGCCCGCTGTCGTCGACGAAGAACTCGTCCAGGCCCGGATTGGGCACGACGACGATCTGGCCGCGCACGGGCGTCACCGCCGGATCGGGTACGAGGTCACGCGCGCCGATGCCGGTGCAGTTCATCACCGCGGGCGCCTCCCGCGCGGCGCCGGCCAGCGAGCCCGCCACGCCCGTCTGCGCGGTGCCGCCGGCGCCGCGGAACCTGCCGAGCAGGTAGCCGAGGTAGACGGGCATGTCCACCACCGGTGCGGTGAACCGCCAGCCGGCCTCGTAGCCGCCGGGCAGCTCGCCGTCGCGGCAGGGCCGCACGCCGTCGAGAAAAGCGGTCCAGTCCGGTGGAGTGCCGGCGCGCCCGGCCGCCAGGACGCCGCTTGCCATGCGCACGCCGGTCCCGGGTTGGCCGGCGAGGCGGGTGAGTTCGGCCAGGCTGGCGCGGGCCCAGCCGAGCGCGCGGCCGCCGCTTTCGACCTGATGCAGGCCCCACAGCGCGCCCGCGACCGCCGACGTCGTCTCCCCGGGCGGCCGGTCCGCACGGATGACGACGCGGAGCCCGGCCTCGGCCAGGCAGATCCCGGTCGTCAGGCCGGACACCCCGGCCCCGATCACCAGCACGTCAGGTCGTGGATCCGCCATACGCACGACCGTAACGCGGCCGGCCGAGCCCGCCCGCGGCCGGGCGGGCTCGCCGGCCGCGGGCGCAGCGCGCGATCGCGCTCGGGGTCAGACGATCGGGTGCGAGGCCTCGCAGCCACCCCGGCCGCCGTTGGCGTCGTTGGCCCAGGTCGTCTGCATGGCGAAGGTGCCGGTCGAAACCGACAGGTTGAACACGCCGCCGGTCGTACCCGGGGTGATCCAGGCGCACTTGTCGCCGTTCTCCGCGCCGAACGAGTCGGTCCAGCCGCCCGGCGGGTTCTGGTCGGTGATGGTCTCCGCGTACTCGTGGCCCTCGACGATCGAGACGCCGTCATCGGTTCCCGCCGACCCGGGGTTCAGGAAGTTCTGCCCGCAGCTCGGGCCGAGGTCGGTGACGTACGGGCTGTTCGTGAACGCGATGTCGCCGTACGGCGAGGAAACGGCGCCGCCGGACAGGGTGGTGTCGCCGTTGTAGTCGTGCCAGGCGCAGAACTGGCCGGACGGCGTGTTGAAGCCGTCCGGGTGGGTACCCGTCGGCGACAGGATCACATACTGTGCGTCCCGGTTGGCCGCGGCGCTGGTGTTGCCGAAGTGGGCAGCGGCGTTCACCGCTTCCACGCCGAGCTGATGCCCGGTGGCCTGGCTCGGCGACGCCGTCGACTCGTCCACCCAGACGCCCGCGAGCGCGCCGGCCGGGTAGGCGACGTGCGGGGCGGTCGACGGGCAGCTTGTGGCGCCGACGGCGACACCCTCGCAGTACTGGGTCATAACGCCCGACCAGAGCTCGCCGTTGGTGCCCAGGCCGTTGATCAGCTTCTGTACGTACGGCGCCGCACCCGACGGGTCGCCCGACAGCGTCGTGTAGCCGCCCGAGCTGCCGACCGTGCCCCACTGTGAGCCGTAGAACACGAGGTAGACCTTTTCGGCGCCGGTGGTCACGCCGATTCCGTCGATGCCGCCGCCGAACCTGAGGTTCGCCGACCGCCTGGCCGGGCGGATGGCTGGGTGAGCCGCCGCGTACGCGCGCATCCGGGCGGCGGCCCCGGCGGTCGGCACGACGCCGTGCCGGTAGGCGTGACCGGCAGCGGGTGAGTACGGGTTCACGGCGGCGGCGCCGGCCCCGGTCGGCCGGGCCGACGCGGCCGAGGCGCCCGACGCGCCCGCCAGCGCGGCGGCGACCGCGGCGAGTGACGCGAATAAGACGAGGCCGGCGCGGATTGCGCGCCGAGGGGCAGGGATGAGGGGTGTCATCGGTGTTCCTCCAGTGAGCCGAGCGATCGGGCATCACCAGCGCCACGGGTGTTGACGAGCCGGATCCGTAACGGCTGCCGCGCGGTGACACCCAGGGGTCACGTCACCACGATTGGTGGTGGCATGATCCGGACCCTAAGCCCGAAGGTACGAATCAGTCAATATATGGATACAAAGGGTTACGTGCTGTTCGGTGGCCGATGGTGCGGGTCAGCCTGGCCGACTGACTCCTCAAGATCGATGGCCGGCAGGGCCCCGGATCTGGTGCCCTGCCGGCCATCGATCACCCCGAGTCGCGGCTGAACGCGTCGCACGATGGGCGGCGCATCGGGGGTTAGTGGCCGCGCTCGTGCATGATTAGCAGGGCGTAGGCGGCCATGGTCGCGTCGTCGGTGATGACGCCGTCAGCGACCATCCGCTCGAACGTGTCCCTGTCGACCCAGGCCTGGCGCATGTCCTGTTCCTCGTGCTCGCGCTCGGCCCGGCCGTGGCTGAGGTCGGTGGCGAGATAGACGTTGCAGCCCTGCCTGCTCATGCCGTGCGAGCAGTGCAGGAAGCCGAGATGGGTGAGCGCACCCGCGCGCAGGCCGGTCTCCTCCGCGAGCTCGCGGCGCGCCAGGCGCTCCGGATCGGCCTGCGCGCGGCCAGGCACCGTGCCCTGGGGGAAACTCCAGGTGCGCCGCCCGATCGGGTAACGGTACTCCTCGACCAGGTGGAATCCGCCGTCCTCGGCGGGCACGACGAGCGCGAAGTCCGGCTTGTCGATCACGCCGAAGATGCCGCGCGACCCGTCCGGCCGTTCGATCTCGTCCTCGCGGACGATCATCCACGGGTTCTCGTAGACCACCCGCGACGACAACCGCCTGATCGCGGGGCCGCCGGATCCGTCGTGGCTCACCCCGGCCGCCTCATGCCCCGGTGGGACGACCCCGCATCAATGGACTCCGCATCCGCGGAGCCGTTATGGAAAGTTTTGCGATATGCCTGCGGTGACACACCCGCGACCCTGGCGAAGTGACGCCGCATCCCCGACGCGACGCCGAAGCCGCACTTGCGCGCTATCTCCTCGACCGGCTCCGACGTGCTCTCGAGCAATTGCTGCGCCATGCGGATCCGTTCGTGCAGCAGCCATTGCAGCGGGCTCGTGCCCGTCGCCGCGTGCAGGTGGCGGGTGAACGTGCGCGGGCTGACTCCGGCCTGGCGGGCGAGATCGGCGACCTCGATGGGCCGGCCGAGGCGCGCGCGGGCCCAGTCGAGCACCGCGCCAAGGCCCGGTTCGTCGCCGCAGGTCACCGGCTGGTCGACGTACTGCGCCTGCCCGCCGTCGCGGTGCGGCGGGACGACGATGCGGCGGGCGAGCGCGTTGGCCACGCGCGTGCCGTGGTCCTTGCGGACGAGATGCAGGCACAGGTCGATCCCGGCGGCGGAACCCGCGGAGGTCAGGATGTCCCCCTCGTCGGCGTAGAGCACGCTCGGGTCGACCAGGACCCGCGGGTAACGCCGGGCGAGCTCCGCCGCGTGCATCCAGTGGGTCGTGGCGCGGCGGCCGTCGAGCAGGCCCGCCTCGGCCAGGACGAAGGCGCCCGTGCAGATGGAGGCGATGCGCGCGCCACGCGCGTGCGCCTCGCGCAGCGCGCGAAGCAGCGGCTCAGGAACGCCCGGCGGCACGTTCGCGCCGGCCGGGACGATCACCGTGTCCGCGCCGACCGCGGCGTCGAGGCCGTGCGGTGCGGGCACCGACAGGCCGGGTGAGATCGGCACCGGCCCGGGCCGGGCGGCGCACAGCACCATCCGGTACCAGGGCGAGACGAGTTCGGGGCGATCGACCCCGAAGACCTCGCACGCGGGGGCCAACTCGAATACCTCGACATCGTCCCAGACGACGATCGCAACCGTGTGCATGGCTGGAATTTAGCGCATGATGTCGTTCCAGTCACTTTCGCTACCTCCGCACATGCCGAAGGCTGGTGTCATGCGACGACGCACCGCGGGACCACATGTCCGGTTCCTGCCAGCAATCCGCCGTCGCGGCCCGCAGGCTTGACTGCCGTGAGCGATATCAAGCTGGTCGACGTCCAGCGGTCCACCGGAACCCCACGACCTGGCACGCCTCGCGCCGCGACGAGCAGAGCGCTCGGCTGGGCCGCGCTGATCGCCGTCTGGTTCCTGTGGGGCTCGACCTACGACGCGATCAGGATCGGTGTGCGGGACATGCCGCCGCTGATCTTCGCGGGGACCCGCTACCTGATCGCCGCCGCGATCTTGTTCCCGATCGCGGTGCGCGGCCAGCAGCCGGGCGAGCGGCGGTTCACCCGCGCTAACTGGCGGGGCGCCGCGGTCGTCGGGGCGCTCATGCTGTTCGGCGGCAACGGCCTGGTGTCGGTCGGCGAGCAACGGCTGGGGGCCGGGATCGCGGCGCTGCTCGTGGCCACGGTGCCGCTGTGGCTCGTCGTGTTCGACGCGCTCGGCCGCCGCGCGATGATCCGGCCAATGGTCGCGGCGGGGCTGGAGCTCGGGCTGGCCGGTGTGGCCATGCTCGTCCACCCGACCGCGGCGCAGCGGCTGAACCCGCTCGACGTCGCGATCGTGCTCACCGCGTCGGTTTCGTGGGCGGCCGGATCGCTGTACAGCAAAAAAGCGCCGCAGCCGCGGCAGGCGTTTCTCGGCACCGCCATGCAGATGTTCGCGGGCGGCCTGGTCCTGCTCGGCGCCGCCACCGTCAGCGGCGAGTGGGCCCGGCTTGACGCCGGCCGGCTGTCGTGGGCCACCGTGGCAGCGCTCGGCTGGCTTGCCGTCCCCGGATCCATCGTGGCACTGACCGCGTACATCTACGCTCTGCGGGCGCTGCCCACGTCGACCACCTCGACCTACGCGTACGTGAACCCGATCATTGCGGTGCTGATCGGCTGGCCGCTGCTCGGCGAGCGCCCCACCGTGCAGACCATCGCCGCCGGAGCGATCATCGTCGCCGCGGTCGCGCTCATCCTCCGGTCAAGCGCGCGCACCGGGACGTCAAGCGCGCGCACCGGAGGAGCAGGCGCGCGCACCGGGGCGGCGGCGGGCGGCGTCACCCACGATGGGTGACGCGCGGCGGCCGCCGAATGCGGCATCGTGGTGTCGTGGTAGAGACCAAAGCGCAAACGAGGCGTGCACGGCAAGCGACGGGCCAGCCCGCGAAACGATCCGGGCCTGACGCCGCGCCGGGGCCGGTCCAGCGATCACGGCTCGACGCGGCACCCGCGCACCTGACACCGGCGGAGCGAGCCGCCCGCGGCAAGGCGGCGCGCGCCAGCGTGCCCCGCGAGGCGCACGCGGTGTTCGACCCGCCCGCGAACCGCCCGGACCCGGTCAGCCTGCTGGAACAGCAGGCGGTGTCGCGGCTGCCCGAGCTGGTTCCCGTCCGGTACGGGCGGATGCTCGTGTCACCGTTCACGTACTACCGCGGCGCCGCCCTGCCCATGGCGAGCGATCTGGCCACGACCCCGGTGTCGGGCCTGACCGTGCAGGCGTGCGGTGACGCCCACCTGGCCAACTTCGGCGTCTACGCCTCACCCGAACGCAGGCTGGTGTTCGACGTCAACGACTTCGACGAGACACTCCCCGGGCCGTGGGAATGGGACGTCAAGCGGCTGGCGGCGAGCCTCGAGGTGGCGGCGCGGGGCAACGGCTTCTCCGCCAAGCAGCGCCGCGAGATCCTGATGGCTTCCGTCGCCCGCTACCGGACGGCGATGCGGGGCTTCGCCGGGATGCGCGAACTCGACGTCTGGTACGCGCACGCGGAACTTGACGAGATGCAGGCGCAGTTCGGGTCCATGCTCGACACGCGGCAGCGCAAGGTCGTCGCCAAGGGCATGGCCAAGGCCAGGACGCGCGACAGCCTGCAGGCGTTCGACAAGCTGTGCCACGTGGTCGACGGCCGGCCGCGCATCATCGCCGACCCGCCGCTGCTCGTGCCGATCGCCGACCTGCTGCCCGACCAGGCGGACGCGGCCGGTCTGGAGGAGCAGCTGGGCGAGCTCATCGGGAAGTACCAGCGCACGCTGGAAACGGATCGCCGCTACCTGTTCGCGCAGTTCCAGTTCGCGGACATGGCCAGAAAGGTCGTCGGGGTCGGCAGCGTGGGCACGCGGTGCTGGATCGTCCTCATGTTCGGCCGTGACGACTCCGATCCGCTGTTCCTCCAGGTCAAGGAGGCGGAGCGGTCCGTGCTCAGCGCGTTCGCCGGCGCCAGCAGGTACCCCAACCAGGGCCAGCGGGTCGTCGCGGGCCAGCGGCTCATGCAGGCGTCGAGCGACATCTTCCTCGGCTGGCAGCGGACTGAAGCCGGGCTCGACGGGCGGCAGCGGGACTTCTATGTCCGTCAGCTGCGCGACTGGAAGTTCTCAGTCGACGTCGACAGCATGATCCCTAACGGCCTGCGGCTGTATGGCGAGCTGTGCGGGTGGACGCTGGCGCGGGCGCACGCCCGGTCCGGCGACCGGATCGCCATCGCCGCCTACCTCGGCGGCGGTGACGCCTTCGACCGCGCGATCGCGGCGTTCTCCGGCGCCTACGCGGACCAGAACGAGCGCGACCACGCCGCGCTCGAAGCGGCCGCCGCGTCCGGGCGGATCAAGGCCGAGCGCGACATCTAAGGAGCCCTAACCGGGCAGCTCGCCGCCCTCCGCGGCCTCCTGCTCCTGCTTGTCCGGGATGCCCCGCACCAGCATAATGATCATCACGGCGATGGCGGCGCCGGCCACCGGGCCTGCGATGTAGACCCACCAGCCCGTGTAGTCGTGGCCGACGATGTCGGGCCCGAGCGTGCGGGCCGGGTTCATCGACGCGCCGCTGATCGGGCTGGCGAACAGGCCGAGCAGCGCGACCGTCGAGCCGACGGCGATGGCGGCGTTGTGGCCGATGCTCCGGTGCCCCGTCGCCGTGTTGAGGATGATGCTCACCAGCATTGCCGTGAGAACCATCTCCATCACGAATGACCGCCAGTCGCCGCCCGGCTTGGCGATGGGGTAGTTGCCGCCCTGGGTGACGTCGCCGAACATGAGCTGAAGGAAAAGCGCGGCCCCAATGGCGCCGGCCAGCTGTGCCACCAGGTACGGCAGCACCCACGGCAGCGGGAACACCCGGCGGCTCGCGAACGCGAAGGTGACGGCGGGGTTGATGTGCAGCCCGGACAGCGGGCCCCACGCATAGATCATGGCCATCACGGCCGCGCCGGGCGCGATCACCGCGGCCGCCCGGCTGATCGGGCCGCCGCCGGCGTAGTGGTTGATCACGCCAGCGCCCGCGGCCACGGTCACCAGGACGAACGTGCCGATGAACTCGATGATCACGCGGATCCACAGGGGCCGCTGCCTGAGCGTGTCCTCCTCGAACCGGATGAGGTAGCGGCGGCGCAGAGCGTCGGCGTGCTCCTGATCCATCTGGCCTGTGGCCTCAGCCATCGCACTGTCCCCCGTTCCGGCCTGGTACACGCTGAACTATGCGCGAGTGCGGCCCGCGGTGGATCACCCTTCCTGGGTGACGCGCCGCCAGCGTGCCCGGACTGACAGTTGACCCGGCACCCCATGACCCGGCATCCCGTTACCCCGCATCCCATGACACGGCTTCCCAGCGTGACCGGCATCCAAGCGCAAGGCCCACGACATGCACCTATCTGCCGCTGCGTCCACGCGGTGGTACCGCCGGCGCAAGGCCAGGAGGATGATTTCGCTGGCACCGGGGGTAGGTGCCAATGAGCAGCGACAGCCAGCGACGCAACGACATTCAGGGGAACAGCGATGAGCGCGGAACGTGAGCGGGTGACCGGGTTCGGGCGGCTCGAAGACGGGTTGCGGCAGGCCAGTGACTGGTATCTGTGGGGACCGTACGTGAGCGAGCGCCAGTGGGGCACGGTCCGGGAGGACTACAGCCCGGACGGCGAGGCCTGGGACTATCTGCCGCACGACCACGCGCGGTCGCGCGCCTACCGGTGGGGCGAGGACGGCCTGGCCGGTTTCTGCGACGTCGAGCAGCGGCTGTGCCTCGGGCTCGCGCTGTGGAACGGCCGCGACCCGATTCTCAAGGAGCGCGCCTTCGGGCTGACCGGGGCCGAGGCGAACCACGGTGAGGACGTGAAGGAGTACTGGTGGTACCTTGACGCGATCCCGAGCCACGCCTGGAACCGCTGGCGCTACCACTACCCGCAGGTAGCGTTCCCCTACGAGGATCTCCGGGCGGAAAATGGCAGGCGCGGCAAGCATGATCCCGAGTACGAGCTGCTCGACACCGGCGCGTTCGACGGTGACCGCTACTGGATCACCGAGGTCCACTACGCCAAGGCGGACCCGACCGACCTGCTGATGACCGTCGAGGTCACGAACGCGGGCCCGGAGGCCGACACCCTGCACGTGCTGCCGACCGCGTGGTTCCGCAACACGTGGTCGTGGGACGCCGATGCCCCCAAACCGGTACTTGCGGGCGCCGGTGGTTCGGCGATCACGATCGCGCACCCGTTCCTCGGCTCGCTCGAACTGCTCGCGGGCGGTGCCCCGGACGGCGCCGCGCCGGTGCCGTTGTTCTGCGAGAACGAGACGAACACGGCGCGGCTGTTCGGCGTGGCACCGACGACGCCGTACCCGAAGGACGGGATCAACGATCATGTGATCAGCGGCGCGGCCACGGTCAACCCCGACGAGCGCGGCACCAAGTGCGCGTTCTGGTACCGGCTGACCGTCCCGCCGGGCGAGACCGTGCGGTTGCGGTTGCGGCTGCGCCCGGCCGCGGGCTCTTCGGGTGGCTCTTCCGGCCCTTCCGGAGGCCGGCCGGGCACCGCGGCCGCGCTCGGGAGCGATTTCGACCGCGTCGTCGGCCTGCGTAAGGCCGAGGCCGACGCCTTCTACGCCGGGCTGACACCCGACGCGGCCGGCCCCGGCGAGGCGATGGTGATGCGGCAGGCGTTCGCCGGGATGCTGTGGTGCAAGCAGCTGTACAACTACGACGTCAGCCGGTGGCTGGACGGCGACCCGACCCAGCCACCGCCGCCCGCCTCCCGCCTCGGCGGCCGCAACGCCAAGTGGCGCAACTTCGACGCCTTCGACATCGTGTCCATGCCCGACAAGTGGGAGTACCCGTGGTTCGCCGCCTGGGACCTCGCCTTCCACTGCGTGACGCTGGCCCACGTCGACCCGGCGTTCGCGAAGTACCAGCTGATCTTGTTGTGCCGCGAGTGGTTCCAGCACCCCAACGGGGCGCTGCCCGCCTACGAGTGGGACTTCGGCGACGTCAACCCGCCCGTGCAGGCGTGGGCCGCGCTGGAGGTGTTCGCCATCGACGGCGGCCGCGACCTCGACTTTTTGAGCCGGGTCTTCGACAAGCTGCTCGTCAACTTCACCTGGTGGGTCAACCTGGAGGACGCGGGCGGCAACAACCTGTTCGAGGGCGGCTTCCTCGGGCTGGACAACATCGGCCCGATCGACCGGTCGCACCTGCCCGTCGGCGGGGTCCTCGAGCAGTCCGACGCCACCGGCTGGATGGCCTTCTACGCGATCGCCATGGCGAGTATCGCCGCCGTCCTGCAGCGCAGCGGCCGGCGCCCGGCGATCGATCTCGTCCTGAAGTTCCTCGAGCACTTCGCGGCCATCACCGATGCCATGGACGGCCAGGGCCTGTGGGACGACGCCGACGGGCTGTACTACGACCGGCTGCTCACCCCGGACGGGACCGCCGTGCCGGTCAAGGTCCGCTCGATGGTCGGCGTCATCCCCATGCTCACGGCCGTGGTCATCGACGAGGGCATGCTCACGCGATCGCTGGTGGTCGGCAAGCAGTTCGCCGGCTTCCTCGACCGGCACGGTCTGGGCGACCGCGAGAAGCTCGGCGAACTCGGCCTGATGCGCGGTGAGCCCGGCGAGCAGCGGCTGCTGCTGTCCGTGGTCGGCATCGACCGCCTCGAGAAGATATTCGCCAAGCTGTTCGACACCAGCGAGTTCCTCTCCCCGTACGGGCTGCGCGCCCTGTCTGCCTACCATCGCGACCATCCGTACGAGCTCGACGTCGAGGGCATCAAGGCCACGATCGACTACGAGCCCGCCGAGTCGACCACCGCCATGTTCGGCGGGAACTCCAACTGGCGCGGGCCGGTGTGGTTCCCGCTCAACTACCTTGTCGTCAGCGTGCTCGAGCGCTACTACCGCTTCTTCGGCGACGAGCTGACGATCGAGTACCCGGCGGGCTCGGGATACAAGGTGCCGCTCGACGTGATCGCCCTGGACCTGCAGGACCGGCTCATCTCGATCTTCACCGTCGGCCCGGACGGGCGGCGGCCCTGCTTCGGCGGCGTCGACCGGCTGCAGCACGACCCGGCCTGGAAGAACAATCTCGTCTTCAACGAGTACTTCCACGGCGACAACGCCGCCGGGCTCGGCGCTTCGCACCAGACGGGCTGGACCGGGCTGGTCGCGGACCTTATCCGCCGCCGCCACGGCGCGGTCAGTTCGGTCGGCGACGTGCTGCGCGCCATCGGCAAGGAGGTCACGCCGTGACCGTCACCAGTGATGTGCGGACCGGCCAAGCGCTCCCGGGAAACCAGTTCCCGCTCGGCGCGACCGTGCGGGACGGCGGGACGAACTTCGCCGTCGCCGCCACGGCCGCCGACGCCATGCTGGTGTGCCTGTTCGACGGCGACGGCGCGGTGACCCAGGTCCCGCTGCGGGACTACGACGACGGCGTGTGGCACGGTTTCGTACCAGGCGTGGGCGCTGGGCAGGCGTACGGGTACCGCGCCGCAGGCCGTTATGATCCGGGTTCGGGTTTGCGCTTCAACGCGGCGAAGCTGCTGCTCGACCCCTACGCCCGCGCGGTCGCCGGCGCGGTGACCTTCGGGCCCGAGGTGCTCGGCTACGCGGCCGGCAGCCCGGACGCGCCGAGCACGCTCGACTCGGCCGCGCACGTGCCGCGCAGCCTCGTCGTCGACGACGGATACACGTGGAGCGGCCGGTCGCGGCCCGCGTACCGCTACGCGGACACGGTGATCTACGAGGTGCACGTCAAGGGCTTCACGATGCGGCACCCGGGGGTGCCGCCCGAGCTGCGCGGTACCTACGCCGGGCTCGGGCACGCGGCGGCGACCGCCCATCTGCTCGATCTTGGGGTGACCACTGTCGAACTGCTGCCGGTGCACGAGAGCGTGCCCGAGGACTTCCTGCGCCAGCGCGGGCTGACGAACTACTGGGGTTACAACACCATCGGGTACTTCGCGCCGCATCAGGGATATTCGGCCGCGGTCAGGGGCGGGCACCCCGGCGGCCAGGTCGCCGAGTTCAAGGCCATGGTCGACGCGTTGCACGGCGCCGGGCTCGAGGTGCTGCTCGACGTCGTCTTCAACCACACGGCCGAAGGCAACCAGCTCGGCCCGACGCTGTGTTACCGCGGCCTGGACAATCCCGGCTACTACCGGCTCGATCCCGAGGATCAGCGGTACTACGTCGACACCACGGGGACGGGCAACTCGCTCAACGTCGGTGACGCGGTGACACTGCAGCTGATCATGGATTCGCTGCGCTACTGGCTGACCGAGATGCGGGTCGACGGGTTCCGCTTCGACCTCGCGCCGACGCTGGCGCGCCAGGAGGGCGCGTTCGACCAGCGGTCGGCGTTCCTCGACCTGGTCTCGCAGGATCCGGTGGTGTCGCGCGCGAAGCTGGTCGCGGAACCGTGGGACGTCGGCCAGATGGACAGTTACGAGCTCGGCGGGTTCCCATCGCTGTGGCGCGAGTGGAACGGCAAGTACCGCGACACCATGCGCGACTTCTGGCGCAGCCACCCGGCCTGCCTCGGCGACTTCGCGTCACGGTTCAGCGGATCGTCCGACATGTACGGCCGCGCGCGCCGCCGCCCGACCGCCTCGGTGAACCTGATCACCGTCCACGACGGTTTCACCCTCCGTGACCTTGTGTCCTATGACGACAAGCACAACGAGGCCAACGGCGAGTCCAACCACGACGGCACCGACGACAACCGGTCGTGGAACTGCGGCGTGGAGGGCCCGACGCAGGACGCCGACGTGCTGGCTCTGCGGGCGCGCCAGTCCCGTGCGATGCTGACCACCTTGCTGCTGTCCTTCGGGATCCCGATGATGCTGGGCGGCGACGAGATCGGCCGCACCCAGCAGGGCAACAACAACGCTTACTGCCAGGACAACGAGATCTCCTGGTTCGACTGGTCCGCGGCCGACGAGACGCTCCTCGCGTTCACCAGGGACCTGGTGGCGTTCCGCAGGGCCCACCCGGTGTTTCGCCGGCGGCGGTTCCTGGCCGGCGCTGATGCCTCCGAACTCGCCTGGTTCACGCCCGCGGGTACCCCGATGACCGCAGCCGACTGGTCCGACAGCGGCGCTCGCGCCGTGGCCATCTATCTCGACGGCTCCGACGCGCCCGACCGGGCCGCGGATGGCTCACCACTGATCGACGACGACTTCCTCGTCCTGGTCAACGCCTGGTGGGAACAGCTCGGCTTCACGATGCCCACCTGCCGGGCCGGACAAGGCTGGCAAGTGGAGATCGACAGCTACGATCCCACCCGGGCTGCGCGAGGCGGTA
>DATFVJ010000264.1:0-10432 GCA_035260365.1 Streptosporangiaceae bacterium | reverse complement strand
CCGCAGGCCCTGGCAGATCCGGCCGCCGACGGTGCCGCGGCCAGGTCCGGCGACCGTGGGGGCGCCCATGTCGACGCTGATGCTGCCGTCTGGCCGCACGAGTGCCCGGCGCGGGCCGCCGCGGGTGCCGATGGTGAACGCGTCGCCTTCGGCCAGCCCGGTTTCGAGCAGGTACCGCACGAACACGCGGAGGCCGTTACCGCACATCTCCGCGACGCTGCCGTCCGCGTTGCGGTAATCCATGAACCAGGAGGCACCGCCTGACACGTCCGCCGCATCCGCCCCTGCGGCCACGGCCGGATCGGCCGGCTGCCGCCCCAGCGCGGCGGTCCGCACGACGCGCAGCACCCCGTCGCCGCCCAGCCCGGCCCGGCGGTCGCACAGCCGGGTCACGAGCCTGGGAGAAAGGTCGAGAATGCCGTCGGGATCAGGCAGGATCACGAAGTCGTTCTCGGTGCCGTGTCCCTTCGCGAATCGCACACGCCGATCCTACTGAGTACGCTCCGCGCCTCGACAGCACCGATGCCATGGAGTGGCCCGTGCCGGGTGACTTCGTACGGTCGGCGGATGGTGCTGGCCTGGCGGGTGCCGTTGAGGGTGGCGGTACCCTGGCCGGGGTTCTCAACGGCCATTGCCGACCTCCCGCAATCACCCACCATGACACCGCATATCCCCCCCGGCGCCGCGGAACTGGCCGCGGTGCGGTGCGCCGGGCGGCGCCGCGGATCGCGGGCGCCAGGGCACCCGTGATCCGCGGCACCGACGAGCCGCGCGGCAGGCCGCCGCTGCGGCCCGGTGGGGATTTCGGACACGCGCTGGCGTACCCGCGCTCGGGGTGCCCGCGCTGGCGTACCCGCGCTTGGCGTACCCCGCGCTTGGCGTGCCGCGCTGGGGTGGGGCGCCGCTGGCCCGCGGGTTGTTTCGCGGCGCGTGCTTGGCGAAGGATGCGCCGAAGTTACCGCGATCATGACTCCAGGCCCTTGCCGGGCACGGCCCACGGCGATTGAGG
Source organism: Streptosporangiaceae bacterium (assembly GCA_035260365.1). Taxonomy (GTDB): domain Bacteria; phylum Actinomycetota; class Actinomycetes; order Streptosporangiales; family Streptosporangiaceae; genus DATFVJ01. Next base: position 9,423 of record DATFVJ010000264.1, on the reverse strand, counting down.
CGAGCAGGCGCGCGTCCACAGCGCCAGCGCGGCGGCCAGCAGGCCGGGCTCACCTGGGTCGAGCCAGCTGACCCGGGGATCGCGCCTGAACCAGGCCTCCTGCCTGCGCGCGAAGCGCCTCGTCGCGCGCGCCGTATCGGCGCGTGCCTGATCCTGCGAGCCTTCGCCGTCGAGAAAACGCAACACCTGGGCATATCCAAGCGCGCGGCTCGCCGTAGGGCCGTCGCGCAGCCCCGCTGCGGCAAGCTGCCGCACCTCCGCCAGGAAGCCCATGCGCCACATCCCGCCGACCCGCGCCTCGATCCGCTCGTCGAGCCGCTCCCGCGGCAGGCGCAGGCCAATATGGACAGTCGGGTAGACCGACTCGTAGCTCGGCAACGTCGCGGTGAACGAGCGCCCGGAGACGTCGATCACCTCGAGCGCGCGGACGATCCGGCGCCCGTTGCCCGGCAGGATCGCGGCAGCCGCGGCCGGGTCGAGCCGGCTGAGCCGCTCGTGCAGCGCGGCCGGGCCCAGCTCGGCGAGCTCGGCCGCCAGGCGCTGCCGTACCAGCGGGTCCGTCCCTGGGAAGTCAAGGTGATCAAGGGCGGCCCGGACGTAGAGCCCTGAGCCGCCGACGACCATGGGAACCCGGCCCCGGGCCACGATCTGCTCGATGGCCCCGCGCGCGATGCGCTGGTACTCGGCCACGCTGGCGGCCTGCCGGATGTCCCAGACGTCGAGCAGGTGATGTGGCACACCGCGCCGCTCGGCCCGGGTCAGTTTCGCCGTGCCGATATCCATGCCGCGGTACAGCTGCATGGAATCGGCATTCACCACCTCGCCGCCGACCTCGCGCGCCAGATCGACAGACAACCGGGACTTTCCTGCCGCCGTCGGGCCGACGACCGCGATGACGCATCCGGGCATGGATTCAGTCTCTCAGCCATGGGTAAGGTGAAATCTGGGCGCGAGCCTGACTCAGCGCGCTATATCAGCCGGGACGGTCGGGGAAAATCCATGGGGTTCGCTGACAGGGTGCGTGATCTGCTGACCGGCGGATCCGGCAGGCATCAGAAACCAGCACACGGCGCAAGAGGCGCGCAGGCTCATGGCGCCGAATCCGGGCCGCAAGCCAGCCCCGATCAAGCAGCGTGGCAGGCGGCGCAGACGCCCGCCCCGGGGCACGTGGGGCACGTGACGGGCCGGGCGGACCAGAGCGCCGCGGCCGCAGAACCGGTCAGCGGACCGGGCGGGCCGGACCAGCGCCCACCAGGCGCGAGCGGCCAGGACTGATAGCCGCGCACTCGCTCACGGACCCACCTCCGTTGGGGCGTGTCCCGATCTGCGCGACACTCTTGGCCTGGTCCCTGGTCAACCGGCGGCGATCGCGGTCCAGGATGCCACCAGGTAGCTGACGCCGTACGGCGCCTCGGCGCGGTGCAGGTGACCGCGAAACCTGCCTTCCCCGGCCGCACCGGTCAGCACCTGCCAAACGGCGCGGCCGGCGACGAGCAGATCCGCGGAGAGGTCAGGGTCGAGCCGCGCAAGCCGCCCGGCGTCCGCGTCCGCGAGGGCCGCTGTGACGCCGGCGTCGTAAGACCGCGCGCGGGCATCGAGGTACCCCGGCGCCTGCGGGGACAGGCAGGCGGGCCCATCGCCCATCGCGAGGACCGCGACGCGGGGTGCGCGGGCCGCGATCTGCGCCCCCAGACGCAGGCACGCGTGGGTGGGCGTCCCGAATGCGGTGGCCAGCAGTCGTACGCGCGGCGCGGGCCTGGCCGCGGCCGTACCAGCGGGAACCGGCCCCGCCCGCTCCGCCGGATCCGCGCGAACCGGCCCGGCCCGGTCAGGAGGACCAGCCCCAAGCAGCCCGGCCCGCTCCGCCGGGCCAGCAGGAAGCAGCCCAGCTCGCGGCAGCAGCCAGCGGCCGATGGTCAGCGACAGCGGCAGCACGGCCGGGCCGGCACCGGTGCGCCATCCGATGCCGTAGGCGGCCAGGCTGCCCGCGGCGCTTTCCGCGAATTCCGCGTCCTCAGCGGCGCCCCCGACCGTGACGATCAGGTCAGGATCGGCGGCCGCCAGGACCGTCACCGCGGCGTCACACGCCTCGCGCAGGGCGTCGAGTTCGGCCGCGGCGCCGCAGGCCGCTGCCGGTACGAGCAGCGGAGGATGCGGGCAGACGGCGGCGGCGATCAGCACGCCACGAAATCCCGGTGGCCCGTCGCTGGATCCACACCGGCGACCGGCCCGGATACTGGGCGATCCCGGGCGATCACGGAAGGGCTGGCCGGCCGACCGCTGGCATGCCGAGCGGCACCGCGGCAGCGGGCGCTGGGGTCTGCCCGGCCTGCCTTGCTTCCCACGCGTCGCCGCCGCTCGTACGGCGGACGGCGAGCGGCGGCACGTCGGCGATCAGGTAGTGCGGTGCTGCCTGCGTGACCGCGACGCGCACCATGTCGCCCGGACGCGGCGCCGCGACGCCCGGCGCGAAATGCACGAGCCTGCCATCGCGCGCCCGGCCGGACAGGCGGTGCGTCGCGACGTCTTTGCGTCCCTCACCCTCCGCGACGAGAATGTCGAGTTCACGGCCGAGCAGCGCCTGGTTGCCTGCCCAGGTGGTCTCCTCCACCAGCGCGGCGAGCCGCTCGTACCGCTCACTGACCACCTCGGCGGGCACCTGGCCGGGCATGTCAGCGGCCGCGGTGCCGGGGCGCTTGGAATACTGGAAGGTGAACGCACCCGCGAACCGTGCCCGGCGGACCACGTCGAGCGTGTCCTGGAAATCGGGCTCGGTTTCGCCGGGGAAACCCACGATGATGTCGGTCGTGATGGCCGCGTCGGGGATCTCGGCGCGGACCTGGTCGATGATGCGCAGGTACCTGTCCTTGCGGTAGGCGCGGCGCATCGCCCGCAGCACCGCGTCGGAGCCCGACTGCAGCGGCATGTGCAACTGCGGCATCACGTTCGGGGTCTGCGCCATCGCCGCGATCACGTCGGTGGTGAAGTCGCGGGGGTGGGGGGAGGTGAAGCGCACCCGCTCCAGCCCTTCGATCTCGCCGCAGGCGCGGAGCAGCTTCCCGAACGCCTGCCGGTCGCCGAACGCCGCGCCGTAGGAGTTGACGTTCTGGCCGAGCAGCGTCACTTCGAGTACACCCTCGCTGACCAGGGCACGAACCTCGGCGAGAATGTCGCCGGGGCGCCGGTCCTCCTCGCGGCCGCGAAGGCTCGGCACGATACAGAACGTGCATGTGTTGTTGCAGCCGACCGAGACGGCGACCCAGGCGGAGTACGCGGACTCGCGGCGGGCCGGGAGTGCCGAGGGGAACCGCTGCAACGCCTCTTCGATCTCCACCTGAGCCTCGTCGAGCACCCGGGCCCGTTCGAGCAGCGCGGGCAGCACACCAATGTTGTGGGTGCCGAACACGACGTCCACCCAGGGCGCGCGGCGGACGATCTCGCTCTTGTCTTTCTGCGCCAGGCAGCCGCCCACCGCGATCTGCATGCCCGGGCGGCGATCCTTCACCGAGCGGAGGTGACCGAGGTTTCCGTAGAGCCTGTTGTCCGCGTTCTCGCGCACCGCGCACGTGTTGAGCACGACCACGTCGGGCGTGGCGTCGTGCGCGGCGCGCTGGTAACCGGCCTCCTCGAGCAGTCCGGCCAGGCGCTCGGAATCGTGCACGTTCATCTGGCACCCGTAGGTGCGAATGTGATACGTGCGGGTGGCTATGCCCGCTGTGCCGTCCGCGATCCTCATCTCGGGATAGAGGTTACGCGGCCGGTAGCGAGAGCGGGAACATTGGCAGCCGTGGCCTGGGTGACGCACTCCACCGGGCAGGCACGCAGTGTGCCCGTGTTAGTACAGATAGTGCGAATACGGTCAATCGTCACGCCGCCGTGCCGCCTCGCGGACCGGCCAGCGTAGTCGTGTGCACCGAGCTGCCAGGTCTGTGCCCCAACGTCCCGCCGCATAGGGCACGATGCCGCTATGACCGAATGCCTGACGGCGCCGTACGGTGCCTGGCCCTCCCCCGTCGGCGCGTCCGACGTTGCCCGTGCGAACATCCGCTTGTCCTTTCCTACCGTCATTGCGGATCAGGTGTGGTGGCAAGAGCTTCGGCCGGAGGAGGGTGGGCGAACCACCGTCGTGCACCGCGCCGCGGACGGGTATCGGTCCGAGCTGATCGCGGCTCCCTGGAATGCCCGCACCCGGGTGCACGAGTACGGCGGCCGCTCCTACCTGCCGGTTCCCGCCGATCCAGGCAACGCTGACGCGGCCACCGGGCCGGCGGGCACCTGGGACATCGTGTTCGCCAGCTACACCGACCAGCGGCTCTACCTCGCCCCCGGCGCGACGGCGCAGCGCGGCAAGGGCAAGCCGCCCGCGCCCGAGCCTGGCGCGCGCACGCCGCGGCCGCTGACGCCTGAGCCCGCTGAAGACGGCGCGCTGCGTTACGCCGACTTCGTGCTCTCGCCCGGGCGGAACGAGATCTGGTGTGTCCGCGAGCAGTATGCGGAGGACCGGGTCAGGCGCGGTATCGTCGCGGTGCCCCTGGACGGCTCCGCTGCCGACGACCCCACCGCGGTCAGGGAACTCGTGAGCGGATCGGACTTCTATGCGTTCCCGACCCCGTCACCCGACGGTGCGCGCCTCGCCTGGATCTGCTGGAACCACCCGCGCATGCCGTGGGACGGCACCGAGCTGCGGGTGGCGGTGATCGAGAACGGCGTTCCCGGCCGGGGGACCCTGATCAAGGGTGGCGTGTCGGAGTCCGTGCTCGCACCCTGCTGGCGCGACGAGGCCAGCCTGTACGTGGTCTCGGACTGGTCCGGCTGGTGGAACATCTACCAGGTCGGCCTCTACGGCGAACCCCCGCAGGCGCTCTACCCGGCCGAAGAGGAGTTCGCCGGCCCGCTCTGGCAGCTCGGCGGGCGGCCGTTCGCCGTACTCGGCGACGGCCGGCTTGCCGTCATCCACGGCCAGGGGGATCCGCGGCTCGGCGTACTCGATCCGGACAGCGGCGAGCTTGCCGACCTCGACATTCCCTACACCGCCTTCGCCGCCGCGGTTTCCGCGGACGGGCCGGTCGTCGTGGGGGTCGCGGGGGGACCCGCCGCGCCGCGGGGCGTCGTCCGTGTCGACACGGTCACCGGCCGCACCGAGGCGCTCCGCCGCGAGCTTGACGAGCTTCCGGACGCGGCCTACCTGCCGATCCCGGACACGGTCGAGATCGAGGGGCCGTTCGGCCGCGTGGTGCACGCGATCGTGTACCCGCCGTCGAACCCGTCGGCGATCGCGCCGGACGGAGCGCTGCCCCCCTACGTCGTGTGGGTGCACGGCGGGCCCACCAGCCACGTGACGAGCGTTCTGGATCTGGAGAAGGCGTACTTCACCAGCCGGGGCATCGGGATCATCGACGTCAACTACGGCGGCTCGACCGGGTACGGCCGTGGCTACCGTGAGCGGCTGCGCCGCCAGTGGGGGATCGTGGACGTCCAGGATGTGATCGCGGCCGCGCGCGGTCTCGCGGTTCGCGGTGACGCCGACCCGCAGCGGCTGGCGATCCGTGGCAGTTCGGCGGGCGGCTGGACCGCCCTTTGCGCCGTGACCACGGGCGCGGTCGCGCATGGCACCGCGTTCAGCGCCGCAACGTCGTACTTCGGGCCCGCGAACCTGGAGAAGTTCGCGCGCGACACGCACGACTTCGAGTCGCGCTACCTCGACGGCCTCGCCGGCCCGCTGCCCGGATTCGAAGCGACCTACCGCGAACGGTCGCCTCGCGGCCATGTCACGGACGCCACGAGCCCGGTTCTGGTGCTGCAGGGGATGGACGACCCGGTCGTGGCCGCCGATCAGTCGGAGGCGATCGTCAGTGAACTCACCGAGCACGGGATCAGGCACGCCTACCTGGCATTCGAAGGCGAGTCGCACGGGTTCCGCAGGGCGGAGACCGTCGTCGCCGCGCTCGAGGCGGAACTGTCGTTCTACGGCCAGGTGCTTGGCTTCACCCCGCCCGGCATCCCGGTACTGAAGCTGGAAGCGGACAGTTAGCGGGCGAACTCGGTGGCGCGCGACTCACGGACGACGATGATCCTTATCTGCCCCGGGTAGGTCAGTTCCTCCTCGATCTGCTTGGCCACGTCCCGCGCGATCACCTGTGCCTGGATGTCGTCGATGCGGTCGGGCTTGACCATCACCCGGATCTCGCGGCCAGCTTGCATGGCGAAGACCTTCTCGACGCCCTCGTGCGCCGCGGCGATCTGCTCCAGCCGTTCGAGCCGTTTGACGTACGCTTCGAGCGATTCACGCCGCGCGCCGGGCCTGCCGCCGCTGATCGCGTCGGCCGCCTGGGTGAGCACCGCCTCGACGGTGCGTACCTCGACCTCGTTGTGGTGCGCCTCGATGGCGTGCACCACGTCCTCCGGCTCACCGTACCTGCGGGCGATCTCGGCTCCGATGAGGGCGTGGCTGCCCTCGACCTCATGCGTGAGGGCCTTGCCGATGTCGTGCAGCACCGTGCAGCGCTTGAGCAGCGGGGCGCTCAGCCGCAGTTCGCTGGCCATCATGCCGGCGATGTGCGCGGACTCGATCAGGTGCTTGAGCACGTTCTGCCCGTAGGACGTGCGGTATCGCAGCCGGCCGAGGAGCGTGACAAGCTCCGCGTGCATGTCGGTGATGCCGAGTTCGATGAGCGCGTCCTCACCCGCCCGGACGCACAACTGGGCGACCTCGGCCTTGCTGCGCTCGTGCGCCTCCTCGATCCGTTGCGGGTGGATTCGCCCGTCGAGCACCAGCCGTTCCAGCGTGAGCCTGCCGACCTCGCGGCGTACCGGATCGAAGCAGGACAGCAGGACGGCTTCTGGCGTGTCGTCGATGATGAGGTTGACACCGGTCACGGACTCGAACGCGCGGATGTTCCGGCCCTCACGGCCGATGATGCGGCCCTTCATCTCGTCACTCGGCAGATGCAGGACGGACACCACCGACTCGGTGGTCTGCTCGGTGGCGACCCGCTGGATCGCCAGTGTCACGATCTTGCGGGCCCGTTCCTCACCGTCGGTCCGTGCCTGCCGCTCGATATCCCTGATCGTGAGTGCGGCTTCCCGCTTGGCCTGGTTCTGGATGCTGGTGACCAGTTCGGCCTTGGCCTGATCCGCGGTGAGCCCGGCGACGCGCTCGAGAGCCTCACGGCGCTGCACCCCGAACCGGCTCAGTTCGGCGCGCTCGTTGTCAAGGTCCACCCGCAATTGGTCGAGCCCGGCGGAGCGATCTTCCAGTTTGCGTTCTTCGTCGTCGAGCCGCTGCTCGCGGTCGGAGAGCCTGGTCTCGCGGCGCTCCAGGTCGCTGCGCAGGTCACGTAGTTCGGTTTTGATCGTCCGGGCCTCGTCCTCGATCGCGTCGCGAGCCTTCTCGGCCTGCTCGACCGACGCCTCCGCCCGCTGCACCACCTGTGCGGCCTCGGCGTGCGCCCGGGACAATATCTGTTCTGCGTCACGGCTGACGTGTTCGGGCAGCGGTTGCGCCACGGCGCCTGTACGGTGGTCGCGATCCGGTACGGGTGCTGCCGGGCGGCGCCACATGACGACGAGAGCGAACAAGCTAGCAAGCAGTCCGAGTCCGAGCCCGATGAACGCGAGTACCGCGCTGTTCACGGCGTACCCCTTCCCGCTCGCAAGCCGGCCGTGATGCGGTACCACGGCCGTGCCTGGCGCGAGGGGTTACGAGCCCGTGCGGCCACCGCCGCAACCCACCTGGCCGCCGCCTGTGCGGCCCGGTATGTCACCAGGGTTTCCGGCGGGCCGGCACGGGACCGGCCGAGGCCGAGCGCTGCGGGTGCCGCGGCCCGGTTGTCGTCTGTGCATCGTCATGTCTGTCTATGTCAATCCGCACGTTGCGGAGTAACACCTCGCTGCCGTGAGGTTAAGCTGCGATAACGGCCAGGGGCAAGCAAACCTCGGCCGCCGACCCAGCGCCGGGGTGCGCACAAGTGGCTGTGACCAGGGAAAATACCTGATTATGAAGCTGCTTCGAAGTCGTCGCCCTCGGACACGTCCGAAGGCCTAGTTTCACCTGCAGTGCACACGCCAACATTCACCGTGACTCTGCCCTCGCGGGCGCGTCAGCCCGCACCCGTGCCGTCCGGCCACGCGTCCGCCGCCTCAAGGGCCGCTTCCGCCGAGTCGTCGAGCCCGCGTCGATTCCTTCCCGCTCGAGCGCCTCACGTACGACACGGAACACCGTCCCGGCTGGATAGCCCTTGCGTGCCAGCATCCCCGCGAGGCGGCGGGTACGGGCCTGCGGCGACTGGCCGCGCGTCGCCGCCAGCTTGGCCTCCACGAGCCGCCGGGCGGTCGCATCTTCCTGTTGCGGGTCTAGCTCGCTGATGGCGTCGCGGATCTCGGCGTCGCCGACGCCGCGCTGGTGCAGTTCGGCGGCGAGCGCACGCCGGGACAGGCCACGGCTGTAATGACGCGACTCCACCCAGGCGGTGGCGAACGCCACGTCGTCGATCAGGCCGGTCTCGGCGAACCGGCTGAGAACTTCCTCCGCCACGGTCTCCGGCACGCCCCGCTGGCGGAGAGCGGTGGCGAGCTGAGCCCTCGTCCTCGGCGCGATCGTGAGCAGGCGCAGGCAGACCGCCTGCGCCGTGGCGCGTGGGTCGTGAACCCGTTCCTCCGCCCGGCCGCCCGCCCCGCCGTTCGCAGGTCCCGCCGCGCCCTTCGCACGCCCCGCCGAGGCGCCGCCGACAGCCACCGCTGTGCCGTCACCAGCATCCGCCGACGCGCCATCGCTGGCATCCGCCGGCGGGCCAGCGGTGACATCCTCGGCCGTCCGCGCGCCCGCACGTTCCGTGGTTTCTCCGGACACGCGAGCGGGCGTCCGTCGTTTCGGCCCGCTACGCCGCCGGGCGGTCACCTGTGGGCCTCCTGTCATCCGCGCTTCTGGTCTCCGGCATCACTTCGATCACTTCGTCCTTGGCATCACTCGCGTCGCTCGCAGGCCCGGTGACGCCTTCGTCAGTCGACTCCAGGCCTCGTCGCCGCGGCGGATCGCCCTGAGCCGGCCGTCCGGCCGCGTCCGGCAGGGCCGCCAGGCGGCGTTGCCGGACCGCCACCCCCTGACGGCGCGACCGGGCCTCCCAGGCCTGCGGCCGCCGCGGGGTCGGTGTCGAGCTTGGCCCCTACGCCGAGCTTCTCTTTGATCTTCTTCTCGATCTCGTCGGAGAGGTCGGGGTTGCTCCGCAGGAAGTTCCGCGCGTTCTCTTTGCCCTGCCCGAGCTGGTCGCCCTCGTAGGTGTACCAGGCACCAGACTTGCGCACGATGCCCTGCTCCACCCCGAGGTCGATCAGGCCGCCCTCACGGCTGATCCCGATGCCGTACAGAATATCCATTTCCGCCTGTTTGAACGGCGGGGCCATCTTGTTCTTCACGACCTTTATCCG
>DATFVJ010000263.1:0-2936 GCA_035260365.1 Streptosporangiaceae bacterium | reverse complement strand
CGCATTCGGGGAACGCCAGGCGGTCGAGCTTGACCACGAGGTTCCAAGTTCCGATAGCGGGGTCGTCTGCGCGGGCGGGGGCGATAGTGGTGCCGGACCCGGAACTGCCGGTGCCGGGGCCGGTGCTACCGGGGCCGGGCGCGGCCTCGCGGTGCGCGGCCTCGCGGTGCGCGGGTTCGGGGTGGTCTGGGCTGGCGCGATCGCGGCGACGGCAGCCGTGTCCCATAACGCGGCCGGTTTCGTCGGTCACGGTCAGGCACCAGCGGGTCGCGGGATGCTGGGCGGCCGCGCGGGCCAGCAGGCGGGCAGTGCCGGCGTCGACCGGCCCGAAACCGGCGACCTCGCCGGGCAGGCCGGTCAGGTCGAGCAGAGTGGTCAAGGGCACGGTGAGGTTGACCGAACCGGTTAACCGCCCAAGATCAAGACCATCGCGTGCGGGATCGGGCGGCCAGGGGCCGGTGATCGCGGCGGCCGGCGCCGGGACCCGGCGCAGTCCGGGCGGCGCCACCTGCCACGCCATCCCACCGGGCTCAGCGGCGGCGCCTGCCGGGGCCGGACGGTCGCCCTCACCGCCGCCGTGCGGCCCGGCACCGCCGTCCGGTGCGCCGCCGCACTCCGGTGCGCCGCCGTCCGGTCCTGCACTGCTGCCCGGTGCGCCGTCGCAGTCTGGTTCGCCGCCGTCCGGAGCGCCACTAGCGTCCGGTGCGCAGCCATCCAGTCCGCTGTCGTCGGGTGCGCCGCAGTCCGATTCGGCACCGCTGTGCGGTCCTCTGCCATCTGATGCGCCGCCACGTGGTCCGCCGCCATCCGGAGCGCCGCTAGCTTCTGGTGCGCCCCCGTCCGGTCCAATGCCATCCGCTCCGCCGTCGTCGGGTGCGATGTTGTCCGGGTCAGCCTGGTGGGGGGCACAGTCGGGTGCGCCGCGGCTGGCGGGGCCTGGGCTGGTGGTGCTGCAGGTGCTTTGGGTGGGTGGCTGGTCGTCATCACTGGGGGCGGGCAGCAGATGATCCAGGGGCTGGCCTGCCAGCAGGGCGAGATACACCTTGGCGCGCAGTATGCCGAGGCTGGCCGTCGCGCCGCGGTTCTTCAGTTCGCGGGCGATCGCGGAGATCCGCTGGTCGGCGGCGAGCACGTCGGCGGGGGGCAGGTCACGCCCGGCCAGCGCCTTGGTGCCGGCCGGCTCGTCCCACAGCTCGACCCTGGCGTCCTTTTCTGCCACCTCGCGCCGCCGCCGCGCGGCGGTGGGGTCGGTCGCGAACACCGCGCGGCGTACGGCGGCGCGCAGTTCACCGGTGGTCTGCCGCGGTGCCTTGGCCAGGACGTGGTCCTCGACAGCGCGGGCGGCGCCCGGATCCAGGGCGGCCACCCCGTCGATGACGGTCAGCGCCTTGGGCATGTCGATCCACCCCAGGGCAAGTGCCGCCGCCGTGCCCGGCAGATCCGCCAGGCGCAGCGCCCGGTCGGCCAGGTTCTCCGCGCTGCGCCGGGTCAGCGTCAGCGCACAGGCGAGCTCGTCGGGCACCCCGTCGCCGGCCTCGCCGGGGCCGCGGGCCGCGCCGCGATCGCTGCCGCCGCCGGTACGGCGGTGCTCGCGGCGGGTGGTGAGCTCGGTCACGGCGGCGAGTTCACCAGCCGCGGCCCATGACGTCAGCCGCCGCCACGCCCGCAGCACCCCGATCAGCTCATCGTCGGACAGAACGGCGAGCCCACCGGCCCAGGCGTCGGCGGTGAAACCGGCCAGCACCGCGCCGGGCCGCAGCGTATCGAGTACGCCGCCGTCCCCGAACCCGCGATCGGTTCCGGCGCCAGCGCCGCGCAGCAGCCCGGCGGGGAACAGTTCCGGCACCGCCGCGGCGCGCTCCGCCTCGCCGCGGGTAATCCATACCTGCGCGGGGACGTCGGCTTCGGCGTCGCCGGGTGGATCGCTGCCCGGGTCGGGGGCGCGGCCCCACAGTTCGTCGTCGGTCGGCGGTTCCGCGGTGCCGAGCGCGGCCATCTCTTCGGCGAGCACGGCCCGCTGCCAGGTCTCCTCGTCGCGGGTTCCGCGTGGCCACGCGATCCCGGTTCCCCAGCGGTGTATAGCATCGGCCAAGGCGGCGGGCGCGGCCATTTCGTTCACCTCCCGAGGCAGCTAAATCGCGATGATACGAACATTCTAGCGACTCATACGGCGGTATTTTTGCTTTCCACAAGGCGATGCGCGGCCACCCACTTGTCCACCTATTTATCCACTGGCTTATCCACAACATCCGGGCTGACCTTGGTCGGGCGCACCTGGGCACCCAGTACGCGGGCGCGCTCCGGCGGCGCGCTCCGGCGGCACCCGCCAGTCGGCCACGAACCAGCCCGAGGTGATCGTGGAGTCCCGTCCCCGGCGATTTCTGCGTGGTCACGTAAGGAGTCCTCGCCAGACCTCCGCACCACTTCAAACGATGGTTTCACGTATTGTCATAACTCGATTACTCCACGTGCAGTAAGCTCACCTGTCCACGCCGTTATGGAGCAGGAGGATGGGCTTCACATGAGCGATCAACTACGTGTCCTCGGCCTGCGCACCCGTGCCACTCGCGCCACTCGCGCCACTCGCACCACGCTCACCGCACGCGCTATGCCCGCCGCACGCGCCATGCCTGCCGCCCGCGCCGCCTCTACCACCCGCGCCGCCTCTACCACCCGCGCGGCCATTACCGTTACCGTCCTCGCCACCATTACCGTGACGGCTCTCGCCGGCTGCGGCGCGGCCCCGCCATCGCCACGTACCCGTGCGACGGCCGCGTCCCAGCCCCGCCAGATCGCTTACACCGCCCGCCAATTGCGCGCCGCGTTGCTACCGCGGGTCGATGGCGTGGGCCCGGCGGTTCCGGTGCAGGCGGGCAGGTACGGGTCCCTGCGGGGAGTGCACATGATGAAAGCGGCGACGCGGGGGGTGCGGATCA
>DATFVJ010000262.1:0-7971 GCA_035260365.1 Streptosporangiaceae bacterium | reverse complement strand
GGCGAGGCGAAGTGCGGCGGCAACTACGCGGCGGCGTTCGCGGGCCAGAGCCAGGCCGTGGCGAACGGCTGCGACCAGGTCGTCTGGCTGGACGCGGCCGAACGCCGCTGGGTCGAGGAAATGGGCGGGATGAACCTGTTCTTCGGCTACAACTCGGGGGCGCAGGCGCGCCTCGTCACACCCGCCCTGACCGGGGCGCTGCTGCCGGGTATCACCCGCGACTCGCTGCTCAAGCTGGCGCCCGACATGGGAATCCCCACCGACGAAGGACGGATCTCGGTCTCGCAGTGGCGGTCCGAGTGCGAGTCGGGCGAGCTGACGGAGGTGTTCGCCTGCGGCACCGCCGCGGTCATCACGCCGGTCGGCCGGGTACGCTCAACCGGGGCTGAGTGGATCGTCGGCAACGGCGAGCCCGGACCGGTCACGCTGCGCCTGCGCGAGGAACTCCTCGGCATCCAGTACGGGCGCCTGCCCGACCCCTACGGCTGGATCCACAAGATCTGCTAGGGGCCCGGCTCGGCCGGTCGGGCGTGCTTGGCAATCACGATGGCCTTCTGGCGCGCGCCGGACAGGCCGTCTGTATTACGTGCGCTACAATGTAGTGCATGTCAACACCAGTTTCTATTCGCTTTGACGCGGCGCTCCTGGCGAGGCTGCGGCGCCGCGCGGCCGCCGCCACTGGGGCCAGTACCTCGGCCCTGGCGCAGCGGCTGGTCGACGAAGGGCTGCGGATGGCGGACCATCCAGGCGTGATCTTCAAGGACGGTCCGGCCGGGCGCCGGGCCGCGCTCGCCTACGGCCCGGACATCTGGGAGATCGTCAAGTTCCTGCGTGAAGTAGACGAACGCGGCCCGGCGGCGCTGGATGCTGCCGCCGACGTGTTCGCCGTCGATGCCAGCCGGATCAACACGGCCGTCAGCTACTACGGGGATTACCGAGACGAGATCGATGCCGAGATCAACGCAGCCGATGACGCGTCGGTCCGCGCTGAGACAGCCTGGCGGGTTCGGCAAAACCTCATCGCATGAGACGCGCACCTGGCCGGCTCGCGCTCGACGAAATGTTCTCGCCCGCGATCGCAGCCGCACTGCGCGACTTGAAGCACGATGTCGTCGCGGTTGCTGAACGAGCTGACCTCCGTTCGATGACGGATGAGCAGGTATTCGCCTGGTCAACGGCGGAGCATCGATGGCTGGTCACGGAAAACGTGAAGGACTTCCGGCCGATCATGCTTGGTGCGCTGCAGGCCGGCACCCCTGCCGGAGGCTTGCTCTACACAAGCAGCCGCACGTTCCCCCGCTCGAGGAAGGATCCGGGTCCGCTGATCCACGCCCTGCACGCCTGGCTGCTCGCCGGGCCGCCCGGCCCTCCGATTATCGAGGACTGGCTGATGCCAGAAGCCAGCTAAACCCACACCGTCGCTCGAATCCGGCAACTCGCGGAAATGTACTCGCGATGCCACGCTGACCGACGCCGGTCGTATGCCGTCTCGGATGGTGAGACGGATGTGCCAATGGGCGGCGCGTCTGGCAGACTGGTAGTATGCCGTCTGGCCGGATCATTATCGGCGGGCGCGCCGGCACGTAGGGCAAGCAGGAATCGCTCATAACGAAGCGTTCAGCAGGGCCCGGCACCGTCGGCGCGCAGACCTCTCGCACCCCGCGAGAGGTCTTTTGCTTTGCGGCGGCTGGCGCTCGCCGGGCCCAAAACCAACTCGAAGGGACTGACAGAGCCGATGCTCGACGACGCGTTCCACGTCTACGACACGACGCTGCGCGATGGGGCACAGCAAGAGGGCCTGAATCTCACGGTGGCCGACAAACTGGCCATCGCACGGCAGCTTGATCAGCTCGGCCCCGGTTTCATCGAGGGCGGATGGCCGGGCGCCAATCCCAAGGACACGGAGTTCTTCCGGCTCGCCCGGACCGAGCTGGATCTCAGGTACGCGCAGCTCGCCGCGTTCGGCGCGACCCGCCGGCCCGGCGCCACGACGGCCGACGACCCTACGGTCACCGCGCTGCGCGAATCCGGCGCGCCGGTGGTGACTCTCGTCGCCAAGAGCCACGACCGGCACGTCGAGTTGGCCCTCCGCACCACGCTGGCGGAGAACCTCGCGATGATCCGCGACACCGTCGCGCATCTGCGCGCGGAGGGCCAGCGCGTCTTCCTTGACGCGGAACATTTCTTCGACGGTTACCGCGCCAATCCGGCGTACGCGCTCGAAGTGGTGCGCACCGCCGCCGAGGCGGGCGCGGATGTCGTCGCGCTGTGCGACACCAATGGCGGCATGCTGCCGTCGGAACTCGGTGACGTGGTGGCGGCGGTGGCGGAAACGGGCGCGCGGCTCGGCATCCATTGCCACGACGACGCCGCGTGCGCGGTGGCCAACACGTTGATGGCCGTGGAGGCCGGCGCCACCCACGTGCAAGGCACCGCGAACGGCTACGGCGAACGGTGCGGCAACGCGAACCTCTTCAGCGTCGTGGCGGGGCTGCAGCTGAAAAAGGGCAAGCAGGTGGTGCCGGCCGGGTGCCTGGCCGAGATGAGCCGCATCGCGCACGCGATCAGTGAGGTCACCAACGTGACGCCGGATACCCATCAGCCCTACGTCGGGATGTCGGCATTCGCCCACAAGGCGGGCCTGCACGCGTCGGCCGTCAAGGTGGATCCGATGCTCTACCAGCACATCGAGCCCTCGGTGCTCGGCAACGACATGCGCCTGCTCGTCTCGGACCTGGCCGGCCGCGCGTCGATCGAGCTCAAGGGCCGTGAACTCGGCTACGACCTGTCCGCCGACCGGGCGGTCACCGGCGCCGTGGTGGACCGGGTGAAGGATCTCGAGGCACGCGGTTACACGTTCGAGGCCGCCGACGCCTCGTTCGAGTTGCTGCTGCGGGACGAGCTTGCCGCGCAGCGGCTGCGCCACTTCGACGTCGAGTCGTGGCGCGTCATCGTCGAGCGGCGCGCCGGTGGGGCGCTGATGAGCGAGGCCACGGTGAAGCTGCGGGCGAAGGGGGAGCGGATCGTAGCGACCGGCGAGGGCAACGGCCCGGTCAACGCGCTCGACACGGCGCTGCGGCAGGCGCTCGGCCGGCTCTACCCGGAACTGGCCGCGCTCGAACTCATCGACTACAAGGTCCGCATCCTCGAGGGCTCACACGGCACCGGCGCGGTGACGCGCGTCCTGATCGAGTCGGGCGACGGCGCCGCCACGTGGGGGACGGTCGGCGTGGACGAGAACGTGATCGCCGCGTCCTGGCAGGCTCTCGAGGAAGCCGTCGCCTACTGCCTGCTGCGCGCCGGTTACGAGCCCGACACAGCCGGCGCCTCGGCAAACCCATCATGATCCCGAACGGCTGCCGCGTGGCTCCCAGGCCATGAAAGGTGGCACCCCCGCGGGGTGACGCCGTAGACCAAGCGACGCCTGCGGAACGGCACCAGGTGCATCTGCCCGCGGCGCAGCGCCATCCGGGGACACCCCGGACCCCATGGGCCGCCGGGCAGACGCACCTGCGCCGCCTTGTCCTGATGGTGGCGCGCCCGGCCGCGGGCAGCAGGCAAGCGGCGCAGCGGCGTTTGGGCCGAAAATACCCCGATTACGTCCGGAACCGGACTCCGGAGCCATACGCGGTTAATGCCGGATAACGGCGAACGCAAAGGCTTCCCTGAAGCTGTCATGAATGGGCGGGCGTGGCGCTTTACCTGCGAACGGCGGACGCATGCCGTGTAGCTCGCGGCCCGGGATCGGTTGCCCACACAGCAAGGTATGTGCATAAAGGCGTTTACGAAGGCGTCGCCGCGGATAGGACATAATCGCGTACGGAGGGATTGTCGGTATTACCGCGCGGGGGCGCGGTCGCAGGTGTGCGGCCCGATGTGCGCTGGAATGTTCGACTTGCGGGGGCACGGCGCTTTCGCACACTTTCTGGGTGGGGATTCACTCATGCGAAAAACAACGTCCATGGCCGCGGCGGCCGGCTCGTTCGCCGTTGCGGCCGCTCTGTCCGTCGTTACGGCCGGCCTGACCGGCACTGCCATCACCACGGCGTCCGCGGCGCCGGGAGCAAACTCCGGGGCGTCGGCCACGGCGCGGATGCACCCAGCGAGCCCGGGACCGCCGGCGCCGGCCGCGGCCGCGGGTACGGCCAGCACTGTCACGCAGGTAACGGTCCGGCCGGCGGCGGAGTGTGCGGCGAACCTGACCGTCACGCCCGCCATAGCCGGCTGCGGCACGACGACCGTGACGTTCGCCGTCAACACCGGCCCGCTCTCGATCACCGTGCCGGACACGGCCAGCCTGTCCGCGGCCGCGCCGGGCGAAATGGCCAGCGGTGCCCTCGGGGCCGTGACGGTGACCGACGCCCGCGCCGCGCTCGACGCCTTCTGGACCGCGTCGGTGTCCTCGAGCGATTTCACAACCGGCGGCGCCACCGGCGCGGAGACCATTCCCGCCGCTGACGTCGGCTACTGGTCCGGGCCGGCCATCGCCACCACCGGCGCAGGTACCTTCGTGCCCGGTCAGCCCACCTCCGGTGCCGTTGTTTCCCTGGCGGCCACCCAGACCGCGTTCAGCATGACCGCCGGAGTTGGCGACAACTCCGCGACGTGGGATCCGACCGCCGATGTGCAGGTGCCCGCCGGGGCGGTCAGCGGGACCTACACCGGGACCATCACCCATTCGGTGGCCTGAACCGGGGAAACCGATAGCGCGCTGCCCGCTCCGCGGGCAGCGCGCTTGTCATGCTGGCAGCCGGGGCTTCACCCCGGCGGCCAGCATGACCGCACCCGCGAGAACTTCCGCACGGTCTTACCAGAAAGCGCCCGGGATCACCACGAAACCATTGTGCCAGCCAAAACGGTAAAGGCCGCAGGAGGCATAACGTAACGGCCGCCCCGGGCGTGTCGTCACGAACCGCCTGTATACGGACCTGACACCGTGTCCCGGCGAGCGCGTAAAAGGCCGCGCATACCGTTATGAGTGGCCTGTGGCCGGTTATGGCCAGGACACGCTAGGAGCGTGGTTTACGGAAACGGCATTACGGATAGTACATAATCGCGTACGGAGGGTGAGTTAGTTCGGACGAAGAAGGGCGGGCCGCGAAAGGGGGATGGGCCGCGCATGGGCCCGATGTGCGCCGGAAGGTTCGACTTGCGGGGGCGCAGCGCTCTCGCCCATTTCTGGGTGGGGATCTACTCATGCGAAAAACAGCGTTCTTGACGGCCGCGGGCGGCAGGCTCGCCATTACCGCGGCACTCACCATGGCCGCCGCCGGCCTGGCCGGAACCACAGTCGCGGAAGCATCCGCGGTGCCGGGAGCCGGCGCGTCGACGGGCACATCCGCCGTGCCCCCGGCCCCGGCTGGGCCGGCCGCGAACTCCGGTATGCCAGCCACCACGCCGATGCAGCCAAGCAGCCCGGTGGCACCGGCCACGACACCGGCCACGACACCGTCCGTGACACCGACGCGCCCGGCGGCGCCGTTCAGGCCGGCGGCGCCCGCCACCCACGTGCCGTCCGGCCCGGCGGCGCCCGCCGTGATACCGGTGCCAACCGGCCCGAACATAACGACGGAGACCACCGGAACCCCGGACCCCACGACCGTGACGTTCGCCGTCAACGTCGGGCTGCTCCAGATCAGCGTGCCGACCACCGCCAACCTCGGCACCGGTAACACCGGCACCTCGATCACCGCCGCGCTGGGTACCGTCACGGTGACGGACAACCGCGCCGAACTCGCCCCGGTCTGGACCGCGACGGCCGTTTCGAGCAACTTCACCACCGGCGCCGCCGGAACTGCCGAGACCATACCGAACAGCGACGTCAGCTACTGGTCCGGGCCGGCGCTCGCCACCTCCGATCCCGGCGACACCGGCGCGACGTTCGTCCCCGGACAGCTCACTTCCGCCGACGCCGTGGTCATAGCCGCTCCGCAGACCGCGTTCAGCCTGACCGCGGGAATCGGGGAGAACTCGGTCACATGGGACCCGACGCTGGTGGTGGCGGTGCCGGACGGCGCGGTCGCCGGCACGTACACCGGCACCGTCACCCATTCGGTCGCCTAACTCACGAAGGAGGATCGTGCGCTGCCCGCTCAGCGCGCTCGTGCTGCTGGTAACCGGGGTGCTCGCCCCGGTTACCAGCGCACCGGCCGCACCCGCATATGCGTCGGCCGCGCCGGGGCCGGCCAGCATCGGCATCCGGCTGGTTGACATCCCCGTGTCAGAAGGCGCGGACATGCGCGCCTGGCGCTACATCATCGATCACGTGCCGCCGGGCACGCTCATCCGCCGCCGAGTGCTGGTGGAAAACCAGAGCCCGTCGGTGGCGAATGTCACGCTGTACCCTGACGCGGCAACGATCAGGCACGGGTCGTTCCTGGGTGACGCCGGGCAGACCCGAAGCGAGCTGACCACCTGGACGAGGGAAAGCCGCCAGGCGCTGCGCCTCGCCCCGCACGCGAACACAACGGTCACGGTGCGGATCAGGGTGCCCAGGGACGCTTCCCCGGGAGAGCGCTACGGCGTCATCTGGGCGCAGGTAGCCTCCCGCGTCCGGGAGAGCCGGCAGTTTGCCGTCAGGGAAGTCAGCCGCGTCGGGGTCCGGATCTATCTTGATGTCGGGCCTGGTGGGCCGCCGCCGACGAACTTTGCCATCGGCCGGATGATCGCGTCGCGGAAAAGGAACGGCGCCCCTGTCATCGTCGCTGCGGTGCATAACACGGGCGGGCGGGCCGTTGACCTGAGCGGCAGACTGAAGCTGTCCGACGGCCCTGGGGGGATCACGGCCGGCCCGTTCCGGGTCGGGTACGGGACCACGCTGGCGCCGGGACAGGCTGGTCAGGTCGAGACGATCCTCCCCAGGCGACTGCCGGACGGCCCCTGGCACGCCATGATCGACTTGCAGAGCGGCCTGACCGAGCGCAAGGCCTACGCCACCGTCAGCTTCGCCACCCACGTCAACGCGGCGAACTCGGCCGCTCTGCGCCGGTACACGATCATCGGGGTGATCCTCATTATCGCCCTCGGGCTCGCCTTCCTCGTGCGGCAGCGTCTCATGCGCCGCAATCACCAATGGGGAACCGCCACGGACGATCAGTTGCCAACTTGACGGCCCGCCACGGCCTATCCGGTGTCCGCACGTGAATGCAGCATCTCGTCAAGCCGAAATGGCCAACCTGGGATCCGATTCCGGCCCGGCCCATTTCTGCCCGGAAACCCCGCAGGCCCGCACGTGGTCCGCGCCGCGGCCGCCGTTCGGGAAAGCGTGGGTATGACCGGTCAGCGGCGGGCGCGCAGGATCGCCATGGCGGCGTTGTGGCCGCCGATCCCGCTCACGCCGCCGCCGCGGCGGGCGCCCGCCCCGCAGACGAGCACCCGCGGGTGCGGTGTCTCGCCCCCCCAGCGCCCCACCTCGCTGGTGTCCTCGGCGAACGGCCAGGCCAGGTCTCCGTGGAAGATGTGGCCGCCCGGCATCCCGAGTTCGGCCTCCAGGTCGACGGGCGTCTTCACCTCCAGGCACGGCTCACCGTTTCCGTCGCGGAGCAGGCAGTCTTCTACCGGCTCGCCGAGCACCGTGTTGATCGACCGCAGGGTCGCGTCGAGCGCTTCCCGCCGCACCTCGTCCGGACTTTCGCGGAACAGGCGTGCGGGCATGTGCAGCCCGAACACCGTCAGCGTGTGCACGCCGGTCGCCGCGAGCCCGCCGCCGAGAATCGACGGGTCGGTCAGGGTGTGGCAGTAGACCTCGCACGGCGGCAGCGCAGGGATGTGTCCTGCCGCGGCCTGCTCGTAGGCGGCCTCCAGGTTCGCGTACCCCTCGTTGACATGGAAGGTCCCCGCGAAGGCGTCGCGGGGGTCCATGGCCGGGTCACGAAGACGGGGGAGCCGGGACAGCACCATATTGATCTTCAGCTGTGAGCCTTCTGGTTCGGCTGGCTGCTCGGCGGGGGGCCCGGCTGCGCCGGGCCCCCC
>DATFVJ010000261.1:0-10655 GCA_035260365.1 Streptosporangiaceae bacterium | reverse complement strand
GGGCTGCCGCCGGCGGGACCGTGACGGTGTCGTTCACGCCATCGCTCGCGCCGATGCCAAGGGGAATCCTGGCGACCTGCACCGCGCGGCTGTCCCCGCGCGCGTCCGCTGCCGGAGGAGCCGCTGCCGGAGGAGCCGCCGCCGGAGGAGCCGCCGCCGGAGGAGCCGCCGCCGCCGCGTCCGGCGCCGCCGGCGTGACCAGCGAGATCGGCGCCGGCGTGACCGGTGCCGCCGATGCCGCCGGAACGACCGGCGCGAGCGTGGCGACCGCGCTGCTGCGCGCGGCGCTTTCTGATGCGTACGCCGATGAGCCCTTCGTGCACGTGCTGCCTGCGGGCCGCTGGCCATCCACCGCGGCGACCGCCGGTTCGAACGCCGTGCACCTGCAGGCCGCGGCGGATACCCGCGCGGGCCGCGCGATCGTCGTGGCCGCCATCGACAACCTCGGCAAGGGCGCCGCCGGGCAGGCCATCCAGAACGCCAACCTCATGACCGGCCTGGCGGAGACCGCCGGCCTTACCGCGCATGGAGTATCGCCGTGAGCGTCACCGCACCGATCGGATTCCTCGCGGCCGGCGTGACCGCCGGCCTCAAGGAGGGCGGCGGCCGCGATGTCGCCGTCGTGGTGAACGAAGGCCCGTCAAGGGCCGCGGCCGCCGTGTTCACCCCGAACCGGGTCAAGGCCGCCCCGGTGCTCTGGACGCAGCAGGTGGTGCGCGGCGGCCGGGTACGCGCGGTCGTGCTCAACTCGGGCGGAGCGAACGCGTGCACGGGCGCGGCGGGCTTTCAGGACAGCCACGCCACGGCAGAACGGCTCGCGGCCGCGATCGACGATTCGGCCGGTGAGATCGCGGTCTGCTCGACCGGCCTGATCGGTGAGCGGCTGCCCATGGACGTCCTGCTGCCCGGGGTGGACGCCGCGGTCGCCGCGTTGTCGCGCGCCGGGGGCCTGGCCGCCGCCGACGCGATCCGTACGACCGACACGGTCGTCAAGATCGCCTTCAGGAAGGCGGAGCAGACCGCCCCGGTCACCGGCGGCCCGGACGGCGCCGGCCCGGTCAGCGCCGGCCCGGTCAGCGCCGGCCCGGACGGCGGCGGCCCGGGCGGCGCCGGCCCGGGCGCCTCCTACACCATCGGCGGCATGGCGAAGGGAGCCGGCATGCTCGCGCCGGCGCTCGCGACCATGCTCTGCGTGCTCACCACCGATGCCGATCTTCCCGCGGGCGGGCTCGACCGCGCGCTGCGGGCCGCGGTCGCGCGGACCTTCGACCGGGTGGACACGGACGGCTGCATGTCCACCAACGACACCGTGCTGCTGCTCGCGAGCGGCGCGTCGGGGGTCCGGCCCGATCCGGCCGAGTTCACCATCGCCCTGACCGACGTCTGCGCGGACCTGGCGCGCCAGTTGGTCGCCGACGCGGAAGGAGCCACGAAGACGGTCGCCGTGGAGGTCGTCGGCGCCGCCGCCGAGGCCGACGCGCTCACTGCCGCGCGGGCGGTCGCCAGAAACAGCCTGCTCAAGTGTGCGCTCGCCGGCGAGGACCCGAACTGGGGCCGGGTAGTCGCCGCCGTCGGCACCACGGACGCCGCGTTCGATCCGGACCGGCTGAACGTCGCGATCAACGGCGTCTGGGTGTGCCGGGGTGGTTGCGCGGGTGACGACAGATCAAAGGCGGACCTGCGGCCGCGTGAGGTCACCATCACGGTCGACCTGTCCGCTGGCCCGCACGCGGCCACGGTCTGGACGACCGACCTCACCGCCGCCTACGTGCACGAGAACTCGGCATACTCGACATGACGGACAAAACAGGCGCCGGTGTGGCGCGGACGGACACGAGTCACGGAGCGGCCTTCGCGGGCGCCGCCACGGGTGAGCGCGCGGCGGCGCTCGCGAAGGCCGCCACCCTGATCGAGGCGTTGCCCTGGCTCGCCAGGTTCCACGGCCAGACCATCGTGATCAAATACGGTGGCCACGCGATGACCGAGGAATCGCTGCGCCGCGGGTTCGCGCAGGACCTGGTCTTCCTCCGCTACGCGGGGCTGCGGCCGGTCGTCGTGCACGGCGGCGGACCGCAGATCAGCGCGCACCTGGACAGGCTCGGCATACAGAGCACGTTCACCAGTGGCCTGCGCGTCACCACCCCCGAGATCATGCAGGTCGTCCGGATGGTGCTCACCGGTCAGGTCAACCGGGACGTCGTCGGGCTCGTCAACGAGCACGGGCCGTGGGCGGTCGGCATGTCGGGCGAGGACGCGAACCTGTTCACCGCGCGCCGCGCGCAGCCGGAGGTGGCCGGCCGGACGGTCGACATCGGCCTGGTGGGCGACATCACCGGCGTCGAGCCCGGCGCGGTGCAGAGCCTGCTCGGGGACGGCCGCATCCCCGTCATCTCGAGCGTGGCACGGGGAACCGGCGGCGAGATCTACAACGTCAACGCCGACACGGCGGCCGCGTCGCTCGCCGTCGCCCTCGGCGCCGCCAAGCTGGTGGTGCTCACCGACGTAGCGGGCCTGTACGCGGACTGGCCGGCCTCGGACGAGCTGATCAGCCTGCTGACCGCGGCGGAACTCGAGGACCTGCTGCCCGCGCTG
This sequence comes from Streptosporangiaceae bacterium, assembly GCA_035260365.1. Classification (GTDB taxonomy): domain Bacteria; phylum Actinomycetota; class Actinomycetes; order Streptosporangiales; family Streptosporangiaceae; genus DATFVJ01. The sequence continues at coordinate 8,063 of DATFVJ010000261.1, read as the reverse complement.
ACCGCGGGCATGGTGCCCAAGATGACCGCGTGCCTGCACGCGGTCCGCGGCGGCGTGCGCCGTGCGCACGTCCTCGACGGGCGGCTGCCGCGCGCACTGCTGCTGGAGATCTTCACTGATGAGGGGATCGGCACGATGGTGATCCCGGACGGAGCGAAGCCATGAACGCGACCGAGGCCGCCGTCGCCCTGGCCGGGCGCAGCCACCAGGGGACACAGCGGCTGCAGGAACGTTTCACCGCGGCGCTGATGCCGAACTACGGCCTGCCGCCTATCGCGCTCGCGAGGGGCCAGGGCTGCCGGGTATGGGACGTGGACGGGCGGGAGTACCTCGACCTCATCGCCGGGATCGCCGTGTCGTCGCTCGGGCACGCCCACCCCGCGGTCGTCGAGGCGGTGAGCCGCCAGGTGGCGTCCATCGCGCACACGAGCAACCTGTTCCTGCACGAGCGCGAGGTCGAACTCGCCGAGCGGCTGCTCGGCCTGCTCGGCGCGGAAGGCAGGGTTTTCCTCACCAACTCGGGTACCGAGGCGAACGAGGCGGCGGTCAAGCTCACGCGCAGGTTCTGGCGCGCGAACCACGGCTCGGCCCGCTCGTACGTGGTGGCGGCCGAGGGAGGTTTTCACGGCCGCACCATGGGGGCGCTCGCGCTGACCGGCAAGGCGCAGATCCGCGAGCCGTTCGGGCCCTACGGCGTGGACGTGACGTTCGTGCCCTACGGTGACCCGGCGGCGCTTCGTGCCGCGGTGACCGGCGAGTGTGCCGCCGTGTTCCTCGAGCCCGCGCTGGGCGAGGGCGGCGTGGTGCCACCCCCGGACGGCTACCTTCGCGCCGCACGCGACGTCTGCGACGCGACCGGCGCGGTCTTCGTCCTCGACGAGATCCAGAGCGGGATCGGGCGGACCGGCAGGTGGTTCGCGCACGAGTGGGAGGGTGTCAGGCCCGACGTCCTGACGCTCGCCAAAGGGCTCGGCGGCGGCCTGCCGATCGGCGCGTGCATCGGCCTTGGCTCCTTCGGCTCGGTGCTCGGTAAGGGCGACCACGGGAGCACGTTCGGCGGCAACCCGGTCGCGTGCGCCGCGGCGCTCGCGGTGCTCGACGTGATCGAACGCGACGGGCTGCTCGCCCGCGCCGCGCAGACCGCGGACGTGCTCAGGGCCGGGATCGCCGCCACGGCGCACCCGCTGCTCGCCGGGGTACGCGGCCGCGGCCTGTGGCTCGCCGCCGCGCTGACCCGGCCGGCCGCGGCCGAGGTGGAGCGGGCCGGCCGTGCGGCTGGGTTTCTTGTCAACGCCGTGCAGCCGGACGCGGTGCGGCTGGCGCCGCCGCTCATCCTGAGCGCCGAGGAGGCGGGGTCGTTCCTCGCCGCGTTCCCCGCCATCCTCGCCGCCGCGGACGCCGCGGACGCCGCGGACGCCGCGGACAGCGCGGACGGATCGTCATGAGCGGCGCGAGCCCGATGACCAAGGCCGCCAGGCACGCCCGCATCGCCGGCATCCTGGCGCGCGTTCCCGTCCGCTCGCAGGACGAGCTTGCCGCCGCGCTCGCCGAGGCCGGGGTACAGGTCACGCAGGCCACGCTGTCGCGTGACCTCGAAGAGCTCGGCGCGGTCCGGCTGCGCGGCGCGGACGGCGGGCTCGTCTACTCGCTGCCGCACCCGGCGGATATGCCCGGTGGCCTGCCCGCACCAGGTCCCGGCGGTACACCCGAGGCGAGCGGACGGCTCGCCCGGATCGCCGCTGAACTGCTTACCTCCGCGGAGGCGAGCGCCAATCTGGTGGTGCTGCGGACCCCGGCCGGCGCCGCGCAGTTCTTCGCCTCCGCGCTTGACCACGCGAACTGGCCGTCGATCCTCGGCACGGTCGCGGGCGACGACACCGTGCTCGTCGTCACCAGGGACCCGGCCGGCGGCGCTGAGGTAGCCGCGCAACTGCTCAGGCTCGCGGAACGCCGCGAACCGGTGAACTGACCAGAACCCGCGAACCAGTGACTGACCAGATGACCCGCGAAACCAGTCAACTGACCAGATAACCCAGGGACGGAACATGACAGAGCGCGTTGTACTCGCGTATTCGGGCGGCCTTGACACGTCGGTCGCCATCGGCTGGATCACCGAGCAGACCGGGGCCGAGGTGATCGCGCTCGCGGTCGACGTCGGTCAGGGCGGTGAGGACCTGGAGACCATCCGCAAGCGCGCCCTGGCCTGTGGCGCCGCGGAGGCCGAGGTCGTGGACGCGAGGGCCGAGTTCGCCGCGGACTACTGCGTACCCGCGCTGCGGGCGAACGCGCTCTACATGGACCGCTACCCGCTGGTTTCCGCCCTGTCGCGGCCGCTGATCGCCGCGCACCTGGCCAGGGTGGCCGCCAGCTGCGGCGCCACCACGGTGGCCCACGGCTGCACGGGCAAGGGCAACGACCAGGTCAGGTTCGAGGCGAGCCTGGCCCGTCTGGCGCCGCAGCTCAAGGTGTTCGCGCCGGTCCGCGACTCCGGCATGACCAGGGACAAGGCGATCGCGTTCGCCGACGAGAACGGGCTGCCGGTCGACGTCACGCGCAAGTCGCCCTACTCCATCGACCAGAACGTCTGGGGCCGTTCGATCGAGACCGGGTACCTGGAGGACATCTGGACCGCACCGCGCGCCGACGTGTACGCGTACACTGCCGACCCGGCGGTGCCGCGCGATCCCGACGAAGCCGTCGTGACGTTCACCGCCGGCGTGCCCGTTGCCGTCGACGGCGTCGCGCTGTCGCCGCTTGACGTCATCACCACCATGAACGCCCGCGCCGGTGCGCAGGGAATCGGCCGGATCGACATGGTGGAGGACCGGCTGGTCGGGATCAAGAGCCGCGAGATCTACGAGGCGCCGGGCGCGATCTCGCTCATCGCCGCGCACGCCGAACTCGAGAGCGTGTGCGTGGAGCGCGATCTGGCCAGGTTCAAGCGGCAGGTGGACCAGCGCTGGGCCGAGCTCGTCTACGACGGCCTGTGGTTCTCGCCGCTGAAGCAGGCGCTCGACGCGTTCGTCGAACAGGCGTCCGCGTACGTGACCGGGGACGTGCGGCTGCGCATGCACGCGGGCCGCCCGGTGGTCACCGGGCGGCGCAGCCCCGTTTCACTCTACGATTACGAGCTTGCCACCTACGACACCGGTGACACCTTCGACCAGTCGCTGGCGAAGGGGTTCGTGGAGCTGTGGGGGCTGCCGGGCAAGATCGCCGCGCTCCGGGACCGGCGCGCTGGCGCCTGACCGGCCGATGCTGAGCCGACGTGCGGCGCGGGCGGCGGATAGGATGCAGCGTGCCAGACGAGCAGCGGAACACCCCGACGCGGCTGTGGGGCGGCCGGTTCGACGCAGGTCCCGCCGAGGCGCTGGCCCGGCTTTCCGTCAGCGTCCAGTTCGACTGGCGGCTGGCCCCCTACGACCTGCTTGCGTCGCAGGCGCACGCGCGGGTGCTGCACAAGGCCGGGCTGCTCAGCGACGAGGAACTGACGCGGATGAGCGCCGCCCTCGACGACCTCAGCGCCGCGTGCAGGCGCGGTGACTTCCGCCCGACAGCCTCGGACGAGGACGTGCACACCGCGCTAGAACGCGGGCTGCTCGAGCGGCTCGGCGCCCTCGGCGGCAAGCTGCGGGCCGGCCGTAGCCGCAACGACCAGGTCGCCACCGACCTGCGGCTGTACCTGCGCGATCACGCCAGGCTGATCGCGTCGCGGCTGGCCGAGCTCGAGACCGCGCTGCTCGGCCAGGCCGAGCGGCACGCCGGCACCGCGGCGCCCGGGCTGACGCACCTGCAGCACGCGCAGCCGGTGCTCTTCTCGCATCAGCTGCTTGCGCACGTGCACGCGTTCGCCAGGGACGTGGCGCGGCTGCGGGACTGGGACAAGCGCGCGGCGGTGTCCCCGCTCGGCGCCGGTGCGCTCGCCGGTTCCTCGCTGCCGCTCGACCCGGACCTGGTGGCCGCGGAGCTCGGTTTCGACTCGGCCGCGCCGAACTCGATGGACGCGGTGAGCGACCGCGACTTCGCCGCCGAGTTTCTCTTCGTGGCGGCGCTGCTCGGCGTGCACCTGTCCAGGCTGGGCGAGGAGGTGGTGCTGTGGGCGTCGCGCGAGTTCGGCTGGATCGAGATCGACGACGCGTACGCGACCGGCTCGTCGATCATGCCGCAGAAGAAGAACCCCGACGTGGCCGAGCTGGCGCGCGGCAAGGCGGGCCGGCTCATCGGTGACCTCACCGGCCTGCTCACCACGCTGAAAGGGCTGCCGCTCACCTACAACAGGGACCTGCAGGAGGACAAGGAACCGGTGTTCGACGCGGTCGACACGCTGCTGCTCGTGCTGCCCGCGACGGCCGGCCTGATCGCTACGGCCAGGATTAATACCGAACGGCTTACGCGGGCTGCGCCTGCCGGGTTCGCCCTCGCCACCGATCTGGCCGAGCTCCTGGTCAGGCGAGGCGTCCCGTTCCGTGAGGCACACGAGATCGTGGGGCACCTCGTGGTGTGGTGCCAGGTGCATGACACGGAGCTCGACCAGGTCAGCGACGAGGACCTGGCGAAGGTCTCGCCGCTGCTCACCCCGGACGTCCGCGGCGTCCTTTCCGTCACAGGTGCGATCGCCGCGCGCTCCGCGCCCGGCGGGACGGCACCTGGGCGGGTCGCCGAGCAGCTCGCCGCGCTGCGCGCGGCCGTGGACGAGCATGCCGCCTGGGCCGCGGGCTGACGCCACTGTGCCCCCGCAGCGCCAGCCACCGCGCCAGCCGCCGCGCGCGTCGCTCACGCCGCGGTCGTTCTTCGACCGCCCGGTCCTCGATGTCGCGCCCGCGCTGCTCGGGCACGTGATCGAGCACGAAACAACCGCGGGCCTCGTCGCGGTGCTGATCACCGAGGTGGAGGCGTACGCGGGGGAGGTGGACCCGGCGTCGCACGCCTACCGCGGGCTCACCAGGCGCAACGCGGTCATGTTCGGCCCGCCCGGGCACGCGTACGTTTACTTCACGTACGGCATGCACTTCTGCGCCAACCTCGTCTGCCAGGACGAGGGCACCGCGGCGGCGGTGCTGCTGCGCGCCGGCCGCGTGCTGTCGGGCGTTCCCATCGCGCGTGCGCGGCGCGCGGCCGCCGCGGGCACCGGGGACAGGTATCTGGCCAGCGGGCCGGCCAGGCTCTGCCAGGCGCTTGGCATCGACCGCGCGCTCGACGGCGCGGACGTGTGCGACCCGGCGTCACCGCTGCGGGTCAGACAGGGCGAGACGGTGTCACCCGGAGTCATCCGTTCGGGACCTAGAACGGGTATCCGGGCGGCGGCCGAGGTGCCGTGGCGGTTCTGGGTGGCGGCGGAACCGACCGTTTCGCCCTACCGCGCGCACGCGCCGAGGAGCGCCGCGGGCCGGGGAACCGCTTCGACGCCGCGATGACATCGCCGCTACCCTGAGCGAGGGTGGCCTGGGGGACATCCGATCCATGATCGCGGTGGATTTCGCGGTCATATGGGCGGGGAATCCACCGCGACCATGGAAAGGCAGCCCCGGCGCCGCCGGGGTCCGAGGTCGCCCCCCGGGCTGGCCGCCTGGTACGGAGATGAGGGAACGGTGACCGGCATCATCGACGAGCTGACGTGGCGCGGTCTGCTCGCGCAGTCGACCGACCGTGACGACCTGCGCAAGGCGCTCGACGCCGGTCCGGTCACCGTCTATGCCGGTTTCGATCCCACCGCGCCCGGTCTGCACATCGGCAGCCTCGCACTGCTGCTCACGCTGCGGCGCCTGCAGGACGCCGGGCACCGCCCCATCGGCCTGGTGGGCGGGGCCACCGGGCTGATCGGTGACCCGAGCGGCCGTACCTCGGAGCGGACGCTCAGCCCGGCGGAACTTGTCGCCGAGTGGGTGGAGCGCATCCGCGGTGAGGTGGCGCGGTTCCTCGACTTCTCCGCCGGGCCCGCGGCCGCCGTGATCGTCAGCAACCTGGACTGGACGGCCCAGGTCACGGCGGTCGAGTTCCTCCGCGACGTGGGCAAGCACTTCAGCGTCAACCAGATGATCGCCAGAGAGTCCGTGAAGGCGCGGCTCGAAGCCGACGGCATCAGCTACACCGAGTTCAGCTACCAGATCCTGCAGGCACTCGACTTCCTCGAACTGTACCGGCGGCACGGTTGCACGCTGCAGATCGGCGGGAGCGATCAGTGGGGCAACCTGGTCGCGGGCGTCGACCTCGTCCGCAGGGTGGAGCACGCCAGCGTGCACGTCATGACGATTCCCTTGATCACCAAGCCCGACGGGACGAAGTACGGCAAGACCTCAAGCGGCACGATCTGGCTGAGCCCGGAGCTGACCAGCCCGTACGCCTTCTACCAGTTCTGGTTCAACGTCGAGGACTCCGAGGTGGGGCGGCTGCTGCGGGTGTTCACGTTCCGGTCGAGGGAGGAGATCGAGGCGCTGGAACGCGAGGCCGCCGAGCGGCCCCGCGCTCGCGCGGCACAGCGTGCGCTGGCCGGGGACGTGACCACGCTCGTGCACGGCGCGGAGGAATGCCAGCGTGTGGTGGCGGCGAGCCAGGCGCTGTTCGGCCAGGGCGATCTCCGCAGCCTCGACGAGCGGACCCTCGCCGCGGCGCTCGCGGAGGTGCCGAGTGTTACCGTGACCGTCGGCGGGGACGGGCAACTGCCGCCGCTTGTGGACCTGCTCGCGGGTACCGGGATCGTGCCGAGCAAGTCCGCGGCCAGGCGCGCGGTCGACGAGGGCGGCGCGTACCTGAACAACCGCAAGGTGACCGACGAGAACGCCCGCCCCTCCGGCGGCGACCTCCTGCACGGCCGGTTCCTCGTGCTGCGCCGCGGCAAGCGCACCGTCGCCGGCGTGGAAGTCATCCGCGCCTGAGCCAGCGGCCCTGGGCCGGAGTCTGCGCCGGCGGCCCTGGGCCGGAGTCTGCGCCGGCGGGCCTGGGCCGTGTCCCGATCGCGTCACGTTTGTGTCTGGGCACGGTTACAAGGATCTCGCCCGAGGTCACGCGACGGCTCACGGACAGGTGCCGCGCGGACGGCGGCCCGCGCGCCCCGGCCGCGGGCCCCGCGCCGCCGCGGCCAGAGTTCAGCTGAGTTTCACCGCCTGGCCATGCTGGGCATCGCGCCGTGGCCTGCGTGTTCTGTCCGCCTTGGCGGCGAAACGCCCGTCATGAGGCCCGCGGCGGGGCCGGGCGGCCGGATTTCGATTTGACGTGATCGCCGATGGTGCCTAGTGTTCATCCTGCCCCGGGAGAGCGCGGGACGCCGCAAGGCGGCCGGTCTCCGGGGACCCACTTCAGATAACTGCGAGGCGGCCGTCGTCCACGGACGGTTCGCTGGGCGGTATCGTGGTGGTGACGGCAGGCTCTCTTGTCAGCAAAGTTTCGCAGACCGCGTTGACAGGGGTAGGCCTGACGGGTAAGTTAGAAGGGTTGCCCCCGAAGAAGATGTGAGTCTTCCGACGGTGTGCGTCCGCTCCTTGAGAACTCAACAGCGTGCTAAAAGCCAGTGCACATGCACATACCCCGTCCGCACGGGAGTGAGCCGACCTGGTTCATGATCGTGTGACGGATATGCCAAGATCGCCTTCACGCCAGCCTGGCGGGAGGGCCGTCCTCGGACGGCCCGATCCCGGGTGGCAGGGAGGCACTCCAATGTGTCAGCAGCCCACGTGCGACGCACGTGGTTGCATATAGACATCCAACGGAGAGTTTGATCCTGGCTCAGGACGAACGCTGGCGGCGTGCTTAACACATGCAAGTCGAGCGGAAAGGCCCCTTCGGGGGTACTCGAGCGGCGAACGGGTGAGTAACACGTGAGCAATCTGCCCCTAGCTCTGGGATAGCTCCGGGAAACCGGAATTAATACCGGATACAACCATGGAGGACATCCTCGCATGGTGGAAAGGGTTTCCGGCTAGGGATGAGCTCGCGGCCTATCAGCTAGTTGGTGGGGTAACGGCCCACCAAGGCGACGACGGGTAGCCGGCCTGAGAGGGCGACCGGCCACACTGGGACTGAGACACGGCCCAGACTCCTACGGGAGGCAGCAGTGGGGAATATTGCGC
>DATFVJ010000260.1:0-7570 GCA_035260365.1 Streptosporangiaceae bacterium | reverse complement strand
GACCTCCTGGGCGGCCGCGACGCCCGCGGCGAGCAGTTCGGCGGTCACCGGTGTGGTCCGCTTGACGAGCGCGAGCGCGATGGGCCCGAGTTCGTAGTGCCTCGCGGCGGAACCGACCCACCCCACCACGGCATCGCCGAGCGCGACCGGATCACCGTGGGCGGGCAGCCTGTCCGCGCTGCCGTCCAGGTGCAGCATGACGAGGCGGCGCGGCGGATGGCCGAGGTTGTGCACCCGCGCGACCGTCTCCTGCCCCCGGTAGCAGCCCTTGTCCAGGTGCACGGCAGCGCCGATCCAGCCGACCTCGTGCGGGATCGTGCGGTGATCGGTGTCGAGGCCGAAGCGTGGCCGGTGCGCCGCGATGCGCAGCGCCTCGAAGGCCCACATGCCCGCCAGGCGTGCACCGCGCCCGGTCACCTCCGCCGCCACCGTCTCAAGCTGGTCCCTTGGGATGATCAGATCGATACCGAACGGCTGCCGCAGAGCCACCGCACCTTCCGGCACGAGTTCGCCCGCGCGGGGGCCGCCGAGCGTCGCGACCGCGTACTGGCCCGTGACGTCCGCGGGCTCGACGCGCAGCATGAAGCGCATCGACTCGAGAAAGGAGACCAGGCCGGGTGCCATTCCCGGCTCGACGTGCACCCACACCGCCGCGCCGTCGTCGACCAGCGTGAGATGGTGCTCGACGTGGCCGTTCGGGCTGAGCACGAGCGCCTGCGCCGCGGTGTGCGGTGGCAGGTGCTCGAGATCCTGCGTGGTCAGGCTGTGCAGCCAGGAGAGCCGGTCGGCGCCGGTGATCTTGATCACGCCCCGGTTGCTTCTGTCGACCAGGCCGGCGGACCCGGTGAGCGCACGCTGTTCCGCGACCGGATCGCCGTAGTGCCAGGCGACGTCGCTGTCCGGCTCGGTGGCCGCGACCGCGCCCGGTGACGTCAGCAAGGGGCTTCCCATGGCGCCAAGGTTAGGGCATGTCCCGCAGATCTCTGGCGGCGCGGATCGGCGTCCAGACGACGACCGGCGGCGGCGTCGTGGTCGTGGTCGTCGCCGCCGGTACAAACCAGTATCGGCTCCTCGAAGACAAGCACCGCCTGGCCGGACCGCCGCCTGGCCCTGCTGGCTTGGGATGGCGCCCGCATCCACCAAGATCTACGGGACCCACCCCGGCCCGCGCTTCGGGTAGCTGGGCCGCGGGTAGCTGGGCTGCGCGGCGGCGTTCAGTTGGCCGCGCCGTGCGGGCCCGCGCTTCGGGTAGCTGGGCCGCGGGTAGCTGGGCCGCGCGGCGGCGTTCAGTTGGCCGCGCCGTGCGGGCTCGCGCCATGCGGGCTCGCGCCATGCGGGCTCGCGCCGTGCGGGCTCGCGCCGTGCGGGCTCGCGCCGTGCGCGCGGCAGCCGTCGCAGCGGCCGAACACGGTCAGGTGACCGACGTCGGTCTCGAACCCATGCTCGCGATCGAGCGCGCTCACCAGGCCGCGCACGGTTTCCGGGGTGACTTCCGTCACCTTTCCGCAGTCCCGGCAGACGAGGTGCACATGATCGGCCTGGGCCGCGAGGTGATAGGTCGGAGCGCCGTGGCCGAGGTGGGTGTGGGTGACCAGGCCGAGCTGCTCGAGCAGCTCGAGCGTGCGGTAGACCGTGGAGATGTTCACACCCCGTGCGGTCTGCCGTACCTCGGCGCAGATGTCCTCTGGCGTCGCGTGTTCCAGCTTGTTGATCGCTTCGAGCACGAGCTGCCGCTGCGGCGTGACACGGTATCCCCGCGACCGGAGCTCCTCGTGCCACGTCCGGGCCATGGGCCGAGTCTACGGCCTGGACCGGCGGGCGGCGGCCCTCGGCCGCGGCCCTCATCGGGCTTCGGCTGCGGCCTCGGCGGGGCCTCGGCGGGAGTCTCGGCCGCGGCCCAGGCCCGGGCCGGCCCGGCGCCCGCGGCGGCGGATCCGGGTGCGCTGAATTGCTCTTGCCATCGCGGCGCCCCCCGACATAGCCTTCGGCTACGCGGGAAAGGAGGTGGTCCAACAGCATGCATAGCAGTAGGACTCGCGAGGTGGCTGTCAGCTAGCCGCCGTCCCGTCTGAGCGCAGGCCGCGGATTGGCGGTCGGCGAACACTGGGCAGACACCGCACCCCCGGGCTGGCCGGAGCTGGTCCGTCCGGCCCCCGTACCCGCAATCCGCGCGGCACGCCCGTGCCGCGAGATCACGGTACGGGAGCGGCCCGGGGGATTTAATTTGCCACGACCGGCATCGTGCGCCGAGCCGGGCTCGCGCTGCCTGCCCGGGCCTGGCCGGCGCTTACGCGTCCGCTGCCTCGTTGCTGACGCGCTTGAGCTGCGCGGATATGTGCGGCTGGAGCGGCTGGCCGACGGCCGCCATGTCAAAGGCCCAGGCGAGATCCTCCCCAACGAGGCCGTACAGCCGGTGGCCGGCCGTGACCTCCTTCGCGGTCGCGGTCCGGGCCACGACGTCGGTGCGAAGCTCGATCCTGGTGCCGGTTATCTCGCCCAGATACAGTTCGGCGATCCCGGTCGGATGCGCGAGAACCAGTTCGACGTCACCGCCGGGCTGCGGCCGCCAGTATCCACTCTCGGTGGCGAGCGGCCGAACCGGGACGCCCGCCTCGTCGAGCAGCCAGGTCCGGCTGACGTAGATCAGATACGGCTTGCCGTTATGCGTAAAGCTGATTTCCTGGCCGAACCTGAAGCTCTCGATCGTGGGGTAGCCGCCGATACCCGCACCCTCCCACCGCCCGAGCAGAAACAGCAGCGGAGCCAGGTCGGGATGCGGTTCGCCGGGCGGCTTCACCGCCCGCTCCCGCGCGCACGGTAGAGCCGCGCCGCGACCCAGACCGACGCGGCCGCGGCCGCCGCGAACACCACCACCAGGATCGCCGCGCTGAGCAGGCCGACCATGGCGAGAAGCATACGGCGGGCGGCGCATGCGGGAGCGGCGCCATGCCGGTTTTGTTATGGCCAGGTTTGGGCCGGCCCGCTTGTTAGTGTCAACGCATGGCAACGCGATCACTTGTGGTCAAGGTAACGGCGGGCAAGGACGACCCGGAACGCTGCAACCAGGCCTTCACCGTCGCCGCGGCGGCGGCGGCGAGCGGAGTTCCCGTGTCGCTGTGGCTGACCGGTGAGGCGGCCTGGTTCGCGCTGCCCGGCCGCGCGGAGGAGTTCGACCTGCCGGAGGCGGCGCCACTCGCTGATCTGCTCGGCGGCGTGCTTGCGGCCGGAACCGTGACGCTGTGCACCCAGTGCGCGGCGCGCAGGAACATCACGGAGGAGGACGTCGTCAAGGGCGTGCGTATCTCGGGTGCGACGACCTTCGTCGCGGAGATCACCGCGGAGAGCGCCCAGGCCGTCGTGTACTGAACACGTGGACGTCGGGGCACGGCAGGTCATGGGCCCGTGGTGCGGTCAGGGCGGGTGGTGCGGTCAGGGCGCCGCTGCGGCGAGGCGTTCGTCGCGCAGCCGCCGCGCCCAGTTCTCGTACTGCTCCGCGACCGGCCAGAGCGGCCCGACCGCCCAGCTCAGCAGCAGATCCGCCAGGGCTGGGTTGCGGACGAGCGCGGGCCCGTGCAGATAGGTGCCGAGCACACGGCCCGCGAACGCGCCTTCCGTGCCGTCTCCGTTCCCGACGCCCCGCACCACACGCGACAGCGGCCGCGCGCCCGGGCCAAGCTGGGTCACCCCCTGGTGGTTTTCGAATCCGGTCAGCCGCGGTATCCCGAGCGCGGGGTCCACGTCGGCGAGGATCTCACCGACACTGCGCCGCTCGCCGCGCCCGCTGCGGATGTCGAGCAGGCCGAGGCCGGGCACCGGCTGCCCGCCGTCGCCGGCGAACTCCGTGCCGAGTAGCTGATAACCGGCGCACACGGCGAAGACCACCGCACCGGCAGCGGCCGCGGCGGCAAGCCCGCCGTCGGCGCGCAACCGCCGTGCCGCGAGGATCTGCGGCAGGTCCTCGCCACCGCCCATCAGGTAGATGCTGCCGTCGCGGGGCACCGGCTGGTCGGAGTTCACCCCGATCGCGTCGGTCACGATGCCGCGCAGCCGCGCGCGCCGCACGAGCACCAGCAGGTTCCCGCGATCACCGTAGGTGCTGAGCAGATCCGGATAAACCCAGACCAGGCGGAGCGGCCTGCCGATCACGACACCCTCCCGAGCGCGGCGCGGATCTGCTGGAACGCCGTGTAGTTGGCGAGCACATCCAGCTTGCCCGTGACGCGGTCGACCGCCTCGTCGATGCCGCCGGCCAGTTCGAAGGGGATCTCATCGGCCTCGAGCCTGACCGCCAGGTCGAGGCGGCGTTCCCCGGTCACGAAGACCCGCCGCCCGCGCAGCACCCGGTAGTCGACGTCCCACAGCCAGGACGTGTCCTTCCCGTCGGGCTCCCGTGCGTTCACCGCGAGGACGATCGGCGTCGGCGGCGGGTCGAGCACGTCGAACGCCTCGAGCCAGCCGGCCGGGTTCTTGGCCAGCAAGAGCCGCACCGGCCTGCCCCGCCGCTCGACCTGCGTGTAGCGGCCGGCCACCGACGTCACTCCGCGCAGGCTGGGCAGCGCCTGCGCCACATCGACGCCGAACACCTCGACCACGGCGAGCGCGACCACCGCATTGGCGCGGTTGGCCCGGCCCGGCAGCGCCAGGTCGAGTTCGTGGGCACGGCCGGCGGAGTCGATCACCTTACCGCCGTCAAGCACCCAGCTCACCCGGGGCCGCGCACAGGAGCACTCGCCGCAGCGCCAGTCGTCGCCGTCCCTGCGCAGGTGAGAACCGCACTCGGGGCAGCACCACGAATCCTCGCGCCACCGCTGGCCCGCCGAGACCCAGGTGACGCTCGCCGCGGACACGGCCGCCCAGGCGACGAGCGGGTCGTCGGCGTTGGCCACGACCCTGGTGCCTGGCGCCGCGCGGAGCGCGTCCCGCCAGCGCCGGGCGAGCAGCCAGATCTCGGCGGCCCGGTCCATCTGGTCGCGGCTCAGGTTCAGCAGCGCGACCACGCGCGGCGCCGTCGCCTCGATGACCCGCGGCAGGTATTTCTCGTCGACCTCGAGCACCGCATAAGGCGCGTTCGGCGACTGGCCGAGCGCCGCCGCGAGGCCCTCCTCCATGTTCGCGCCGAAGCTGTTCGACGCCACCCCCTGGCCGAGGGCACCGAGGCCCGCGGTGATCAGGCGCGTGGTCGTCGTCTTACCGTTCGTTCCCGTGACGAGGACCACCTGCCGCCCGGCCGCGAGCATGGACAGCAGGTCAGGTTCGAGCCAAAGACCGATCTTCCCGCCGATCACAGAACCGTCGCCACGGCCCGCCATCCGCGACAGCCGGCCGGCCGCCTCGCCCATGGCCGTAGCCATCCGCGCCCGCAACGGAAGTCTGTCCACCGTCCCGATGGTATCGGGCGCGGGTGACGGTCACCGGCGATCTGTACTGCTTCGCCTGCGTACGCGCGCACCAGGTGGCCGGACGCTCAGCAAGCCCTGCTTCACCCGCGGCGCGGGCACGGCGGCCGTGAGCATGGCAGGACCGGGTGGTCCGGCGGCCGGATCGGTGTCATCGCCGTGCTCCGCGACGTCCGCCATGAACCGGGCCGGCCAGGAAAGCACGTCGAGCAGCCAGCCGGCGTCAAGGACCCGGGCCGCCTCACCGGCCCGCGCGTAACCGTCCACGCCGACAAGCGCGGTGGCCAGGTCGGCGAAGAAGGCCACGTGCTCGTCGTCGCCGACGACCGCGTTCCACGCGGCCCACTGGTTGCGTTCGAGTTCCATCGACAGCGGGTGGCTGGCGAGTGCGTCGAGCCGGTCTTCTGCCGTCGAGCCTGGCCCGTCGGTGATTCCGGGCAGGTCGTAGGTCAGCTCCGGTGCCTGACCGGAGCGGCTGGGCACCGCCAGCGCCTGCTCGACCTCGTGTATCCACCGAAGCTGGGGGATCACCCAGGCGGCGCCCGCGTGGGTGCCGACCAGGTCGCCCGCCGCGCCGAGGATCCGCTCCGCCGTTTCCGCGACACTTCGCGTAAGCCGTTTGGGATCATATGAATCCCGCAGCGACACCGCACGGGATGCGACAGCACGGTCGATCACGGTCGCGAGCACGCACTCACGCAGCCGCTCGTCACCGTCGTACCCGGCCCACCTGCGGCGCACCGGTGCGGGGACGTCGGGCAGGCCGTGGTTGGTGAGAAACGCGAGCACGAGTGTCTCGACCCAGATCCGCAGCCACGCTTCCTCGGGCGAGGCGGACATCAGCTCCGCCGCGCGCAACTCGAACAGGCTGCACGCCCGGGCGTCGCGGCACTGCCGCCCGCACGCGGCCGACCGCAGGCCGGCGATCGGCGGGACGGGCCCGTCGAGCACGCGCTCACGCCGCTCGCCGAGCGGGATCTTGACGCGCAGCGGCCTGTCCATGCCGTCGGCGAACACCGCGGCGATCCCCGGCTCGAGCGAGACGACCTGGCGGGACTGCTCGTCGTCAAGGTTCATCGCGGCTCCCACGAGCTGACGGTCGTCGTGTGCGGGCAGCCGGTGGACCACCTTGAGCGCCGTGTTCTTCACCACGTCGGGCACCAGCTTGGTCGGGATCTGCTCGGCGACCACGATTCCTTCGCCGTAGGCGCGGATCTCCGCGAGCATGCCAGCGAACAGCTCGACCGCGTGCGAGCTGGCCCGCTCCTGGCCGCGGTTGCGCAGCAGCCGGTGCGCCTCCTCGATGACGATGACGTGGCGCAGGCCGCTTGCCTTCTGTGTGCGGGCACCGAGCCGCAGGTGCTCGACAATCCGGATGATCAAAGTGCCGATGAGGAACGCCTTGTCCTCGTCGTTGGCGACGTCCTCGATGGCGAGCACCACGTTGCCGCGAAGCAGTTCGCCGATGTCGGCCGGATGGCCGCCCTCGAAGAACCGGCCGCAGGCGCCGGGCACGATCGAGCTTGGTGTGATCCTGGACGGCCAGGACCGGCCGGTCGGCGCGTTCCGCGTGCCGCTCGCCACGCTGAACCGGCACGTGTTCGTCACCGGTGCGACCGGTGCGGGCAAGTCGCAGACGGTCAGGCACCTGCTCGAGCGGCTGACGCAGGCGAACCTGCCGTGGCTCGCGATCGAGCCGGCCAAGTCGGAGTACGCCGCGATGGCCGGCCGGGTGGAAGGGATGGCGCGGGTCACGGTGATCAACCCGTCCGACCCGCGCGCGATACCGATGTCGGTCAACCCGCTTGCGCCGGAGCCCGGCTATCCGGTGCAGGCTCACATCGACATGGTGCGGGCGCTCTTCCAGGCCGCGTTCGACGCGGAGGAGCCGTTCCCGCAGATCATGTCGCAGGCGCTGCAGCGGGTCTACGAGGCGAACGGCTGGGACGTGGTCACCGGCGGCGGCCTTCCCGGTGCGCTCGCCGCGCCGGCGGTTCCGACGCTCGAGCAGCTGCAGCGCACCGCGCTCCGGGTCATCGAGGACGTCGGGTACGGCAAGGAACTCCAGGCGGACGTGCGCGGCTTCGTGGACGTGCGGCTGCGCTCGCTGCGGACCGGCTCGGCGGGCCGGTTCTTCGAGGGCGGGCACCCGGCGGATATCGCCGAGCTGATGC
>DATFVJ010000259.1:0-8120 GCA_035260365.1 Streptosporangiaceae bacterium | reverse complement strand
CGAGCGCCTCGCGGATTCGCCGCAGTTGCGGATCGTCGGCGCGGTCGTCCTCAGCTACCCCGAGCAAGAGCCCTGTTGTCTCGATGCCAACGGCCTTGGCCAACGCGTTTGCGGTGGTCACACGCATGGAGTGACGCTGATTCTGCTCCAGCTTCCGGATCGTATCGACGTTCACCCCCGAACGCTCCGCTAGTTGCTCCTGGGTCAGTCCAGCGGCTCGGCGTGCCACTTTCAGCCGATCACCAGCAGACATGTCAGGCCGAAGATCCATCCCGCTACCTTTTCAGAGTCCACTGTTGCGATTACTAGGCTAGACCGGCCGACCCTGAGCCACGCCACAGGCACTGTCGGCCCCGGATTCCCCGCACAGAAGGGGTTCCGCATTCGCGGCAGCCGTTCGGGCTGTGCTGCCCCGGGGGGACGACCCCCCGGGATCCCCCCGCACTAGTGGATGCCGCATCCGCGGCAGCCGTTATGGATCATTGTTCATCTGGTGGCGACGGAATCGAGCAGCTCCCTGCGCGCCTGCTCGACGGCGGTCAAGATCGCGCCGCGCAGCACCGCGCTTTCCGTTACGGCCGTCGGCACGACCCGCGGATTGCTGAGGCAGATCTGGCCCACCCTGGCCGCGACGCGCTCGGCGAGCGGCACCCCGCCCGCGTGGCCGACGCCGCCACCGAGCACCACGAGCTGCGGATCGAGCACGGCGCACACGGCGGCGAGCCCGAGGGCCACCCGCCGGGCGAGCTCGTCCACAAACTCGACACCGCGGCGATCCCCGCCGTCGAGCGCGGCGATCGCCGCGCGCACACCGGCGGCGGCCGATTCCGCCTCGAACCCCTCACGCTTGGCGAGCTGATGGACCGCGGCCGCGCCGACCAGCGACTGCAGTGAGCCCGTGTACGGCCGCCACACGTCCTCGGGCAGCGGTACGCCAGGGACCGGCAGGTAGCCGATCTCGCCGGCCGCGCCCGCGAAACCACGGTGCAGCCGGCCATCGAGCACAGTGGCGAGCCCGACGCCGACGCCGAGCCAGATGAACACGAAGTCGTCCACGCCGGTGGCCGCGCCGTCCGCGCGCTCGGCGATCGCCGCGAGGTTGACGTCGTTTTCGATCGTGACCGGGCGCTGCAGGTCACCGCGGAGCGCGGCGAGCACACCCTCATGCCAGTGGGGCAGGTTGACCGCTATCCGGGGGTCGCCGGTCCGCGGATCGACCACGCCCGGGCTGCCGATCACGAACGCCCGCAGCGCTGACACCTGCACGCCGGCCGCGCGGCAGGCCGTGGCGACGGCGCTGCGCACGAGTTCGACGGGATCCTCTGCGCCGTTCGGGTCGACGGTCACTTCGGTGAGGACGCGGCCGGTGACGTCCGCGACCGCGGCGCTGACCACATCGGACTCCACGTGGAGGCCGACCACGTACGCGCTCGACGGCACGACCGCGTACAGCGCGGCGTTCGGCCCCCGGCCACCCGCCTGCTCACCTGCTATCTGCACGAGGCCGCGCTCTTCGAGCCGCGCGAGCAGCTGAGACGCGGTCACCTTGGACAGGCCGGTATGCTCACCGAGCTGTGCCCGGGTCAGCGGGCCCTCGGTGAGCAGCAGCTCCAGTGCTGAGCGGTCATTGAGCTCGCGCAGCAGGCGAGGTGTTCCTGGCCGTGGCGCCATGCGTGGACCCCTCCGTTCGGCGGCACCGTCGCGGCGGGCGGCGCTGTTCCCGCCGGCGGCACCGTGTGGCGTTCTGTTTCGATCTGGCAACGAAGTCTATCTGATAAGAAAGTTTCCTGTTAGTTTCCATCTTGTGGCGCCTCATCGGTCCTCGCCCGCGACAGGCACCGCCGCCCACGGCAGCGGTGCCAGCGGCCCACGGTCTGACTGTAGGGGTGGCGCGGCAAAGGTGCGCATGCGGCCCAGGCAGTGGGCCCGCAGGTGCCCGCAGCGCCGACCAGATGCCGCGCCGACCAGTCAGCGGACCGGACAATGGCGCACCGCGTGCGGGGCGACACCGGGAAGGGAGATCAAGCAGTGAAACTCGTAAGGGCCGCCGCCGTGACAGCGGTGGCACCGATGGTCTTAGTGGCCGCGGCCGCGTGCGGCTCGAGCAGCAAGACGCCAACGTCATCCGCCGCGCCCACACAGCTCACCGTGTGGCGCATGGGCGCATCCACCCCAGCCCAGGTCACCTGGATGAACGGCGTGGTCGCGCAGTTCCACAAGCAGTTCCCGCAGTACGCCAAGACGGCGGTCACGGTGAAGTTCGTGCCGTGGACCGTCCGGACCACGCAGTGGCAGAACGCGCTCGCGAGCGGCAAGGGCGGCCCGGACATCACCGAGCTCGGGAACACCGACACGCCGACCGTGGCGAGCCAGGGCATGCTCGCCGACATCGCGAACAGCGTGGGCTCGTGGTCAAACAAATCCGACGTCGTGTCGGGGATGCTGGCCAACGACACCCAGAACGGCAAGATCTACGCGGTCCCGTGGTTCGGCGGCGTGCGCGGCATCTGGTACCGGAAGGACGAGTTCGCCGCGGCGGGTATCGCCGCACCGCCGACCACCTGGGCACAGCTGGTCAGTGACGCACAGGCGCTGATGAAGAAGTACCCGGGCACCTACGGTCTCGGCGCGCCGAGCAACTACACCAACGCCATCGTGAGCTTCATCTGGGGCGCGGGCGGGCAGGTCGCCGTGCAGCAAGGTAGCAAGTGGGTGGCTCAGCTCACGTCCCCGCAGGCCGAGGCCGGCATCCAGTTCTATGTCAACCTGTACCGCACCTACCACGTGTCCCCGTCGAAGTACGTCGGCCAGACCGAGCTCGGTAACACAGGCGCCACCTCGGGCGGCTCGAACGAGGACTTCGCGCTCGGCAAGCTCGATCTGTACGTCGACGGGCCCTGGGCCAAGGCGGAGTTCCCGAACAGCAAGTACCAGGCACAGTGGGCCTCGTTCCCCATCCCGAGCCAGAACGGCCAGGGCACCGCGCCCGCCTTCGCTGGCGGCTCGGACCTGGGCGTCTGGGCGGCCAGCCCGCACCAGCAGGCCGACTGGGCACTGATCTCGGTCATGGACAGCACCGCCAACGCGACGTCGTTCGCGAACTCGCAGGGCTTCTTCCCGCCCTACACCTCACAGCTCACCGGCGGCGCCTACGCGAACGACCCGATCATGTCCGGGTTCGCCAAGGCGGCCACCACGACCCAGATCTCACCGCTGAACGCCAAGAACTGGGCGACGGCCGACGCGACCGATCTGATCATCCCGACCATGATGAAGCAGTTGATGAACGGCGCGCCGTTCGCCGCGACGGTCGGCAAGGCGAACACGCAACTGCAGAACGTGCTGAACACCGGATCGGAGAGCTAGGGAGTGTCCCGCAGGCCCTTGGCACACGCCGCGGCGGCCACACGGCGGCTGGCCGCACCCCCGAAGGGTCAGTACCCGGCTCATGGTTGACACCGTCAAGGGCCGGCCCGGGGAATCCGTCCCCCGGGCCGGCCAGGGGCACGCCGGTGGGCCGGCCGGCTCTCGCGCGACCGGCTGGCCGGGCCGCGCCGCCCGCCTGCGCGCGCTCGTGCGCAGGCACCGGCTTGCGCCGTACCTGCTGCTGCTGCCCTCCGCCGCCGCCATCGGCCTCGTGCTCGTCTGGCCGACACTTCAGATCGGGCTGTTCTCGCTGCAGACCTACGGCCTGCCGCAGGTCACCGGGGCCCAGCCCGCCCAGTGGATCGGCCTGGGCAACTATGCGGCGATCCTCAGGGACGCGGAATTCTGGCTGTCGCTGCGGATCAGCCTGATCTTCGCCGTGGTCGTGGTGAGCCTCACGCTGACCACCGGCACGCTGGTGGGACTGCTGCTGAATCGTCTCGGCCGCAAGATGGCGGCGTTCGTGAGCACGGCGGCGCTGCTCGCGTGGGCCACTCCGGCGGTGTCCGCGAGCGTCATCTTCTTCTGGCTGTTCGACCCGGACGGCGGCGTCGTGGACTGGGTTCTCAGCAGGATGCCGCACTGGCTGGTGGGGACCACGAACTGGGCGGGATTCAACTGGACGACGGCCGCCCTGCCCGCCTATACGGTGCTCACGCTGCTCCTGGTCTGGCAGAGCTTCCCGTTCGTCGCGGTCACCGTGCTCGCGGGCCTCAAGACGATCCCGGCCGAGTTGCACGAGTCCGCGCGCGTGGACGGTGCGGGCCCATGGCGGATGTTCTGGCGGATCACCTATCCGCTGCTCAAGCCGATCTTCCTGGTGCTGCTGCTGCTCTCGGTCATCTGGGACTTCGGTGTGTTCACGCAGGCGTACCTGATCACCGGAGCGCTTGGCAACCGGGACGAGTACAACCTCGGGATCTACGCGTACGCGAAGGCGTTCCAGCTACCGCCGAACTACGGGCTCGGATCGGCGCTCGCGGTGATCCTGACCCTCGTCCTGCTCGTCATCACCGTCGGCTACGTCCGTGCGTCCGTCCGGCAGGGAGCCACCGCGTGACCAGCCACACGGCGGCGCGGCCCGCACGCCGTGGGCGCCGGCGCGCGGGCACGATGGCCCGCCGGGTGACGCTGAACGGGGCGGGCCTGCTCGTCGCGGCCGTGACGCTGCTGCCGATCGCCTGGATGGTCTCGACGGCGTTCAAGCCGCAACAGGAGATCTTCTCGCTCACGCCGCATCTGCTGCCGGCCCATCCGACGCTCGCCAACTTCGGCAACGTCATGAGCGGCAAGGTCATCGGGATCTCGTACTGGACGTTCTTCAGGAACAGCTTGTTCGTCACGCTGACGGCGGTGGTCCTCGCGTCGCTGATCTCGCTGCTCGCGGCGGTTGGGGTAGCCCGGTTCAGGTTCCGCTTCCGCACGTCGTACCTGATCATGCTCCTGATCGTGCAGATGCTGCCGCAGCAGGCGCTCGTCATCGCGCTGTTCCTTGACTTCCGCTCGGCGCACCTGCTGGACAGCCTGACCGGCCTGATCGTCGCCTATACGTCCTTCGCGCTGCCGATCTCGATCTGGATGCTGCGCAACTTCGTCGCCACGGTGCCGAAGGAACTGGAGGAGGCCGCCGCGATCGACGGGGCGGGCCCGGTGCGCATCTTCTGGCGGATCCTGTTCCCGCTCGTCGCGCCCGGGCTGGTCGCCACCAGCGTCTTCTCCTTCATCTACGCCTGGAACGAATTCATCTTCGCGCTCACCTTCCTCGGCCTCGACCAGCCGAAATACACCCTGCCGCTGTACGTCAACTATTTCTTCGGCCGCGGCGGAGCCGCTTGGGGATCGATCATGGCAGCGTCCATCACGTACACCATCCCGCCCATGGTGTTCTTCCTGCTCGTGCAGCGGCGGTTGCGCGGCGGCCTGGTGGCGGGCGCGGTGAAAGGATGAGCCCGGGCCAGCCCCGGCGGCCGTCTGCATCGTCACTCACCCGTCTCGCCGACGCCGTCCTCATCCCGCCGTTCCCGGGTACGACGGCGCCGGACTGGCTGCTCGCCGCGCTGGAGAACGGGCTCGCGGGGGTGACCCTCTTCGGCCCCAACGTCGCCGGGGCCGGGCAACTCGCCACACTTACCGAACGGCTGCGCGGCGCGACGGACCAGCCCGTCATCGCGATCGACGAGGAGGGCGGCGATGTCACCAGGATCGCGCATCTGACCGGCAGCCCCTATCCGGGCAATGCGGCCCTCGGCGCGGCCGGCGACACGGAACTGACCAGGCGCGTCTACCGCGCCATCGGTGCGGACCTCGCCGCCGCGGGGATCAACGTCGACCTGGCGCCGTCGGTGGACGTGAACACGGCCGACGACAATCCGGTGATCGGAACCCGCGCCTTCGGCGCGGATACCGAGATGGTCGCGAGGCACGCCGCCGCGGCGGTGGCCGGGTTGCAAAGCAGCGGTGTCGCCGCCTGCGCCAAGCATTTCCCCGGTCACGGCAGCACCCACGAGGACACCCACCACGTCCTGGCGACCGTGGCCGGCGGCCTCGACGCGCTCTGGGAGCGCGATCTGCCACCCTTCGAGGCGGCCATCGCGGCCGGGGTGAAGGGCATCATGACCGGCCACCTGCGGGTGCCTGAACTCACCGGCGAACTGCCGGCCACGCTGTCCCACGCGGCGCTGACCGGCCTGCTCAGAAACCGGCTGGGGTTTCGCGGTGTCATCGTGACCGACGCGCTCGAGATGCGGGCGATACGGCGCGGCCCCGGCGGCCGCGGTGGCCGCGCCATCCCCGCGGCCGCCGTGGCGGCCGTCGCCGCCGGCGCCGACCTGCTCTGCTTCGGCCGCGACACCGGTGAGCAGATCTACCTCGCCGTGCGCGCGGCGCTCGTGGACGCGGTGCGCAGGGGCGGGCTGCGGGCCGCCCGGCTGGAGGAAGCCGCGGGCAGGGTCGGTGAGCTGCGCCAATGGCTCGCAGTCAGCGCGCAATCAGGCGGCACGACGGTGTCCGGCGCCGAGATCGGCCTCGACGCCGCTCGCCGCGCGGCACGCCTGTCCGGGATGCCCGGGCCGGTCCTGAGCCCGTTCGTGGTGCAGATGGAGCCGCAGGCCAACATCGCGGTCGGCGCGGTGCCCTGGGGTCTCGGCCCGTGGCTCGCCGACCACGACATGCTGCGGGTTGCCCGGCAGCCCGCCACGACCGCCGCGGACGTCGCCGCGACCGCGATCGAGCGGGCCGCCGGGCGGTCGCTCGTCGTCGTCGTGCGGGACGCCCACCGCGACCCGGCGACCCGGGCCGTGCTTTCCGCCGTGCTCGCGGCCCGCCCGGACACGGCCGTCGTCGAGATGGGCCTGCCTGTCTGGCGCCCCGAGGCCGGAACGTACCTCGCCACCTACGGCGCCGGCTACGCCAACTGCCACGCGGCGGCGGAGATTCTCGGCCTCGACCATGACGACAAGTCATCAGACGAGCGCGAAAGGTAATTGCGGCGTGCCCCGGGGCGGCACGAATGCCGGCCGTCGCACAGCCGGCCTGCGATTACGGCGATAATGCGGTCATGCGCCTGTCTGCCCGGGCCGACTATGCACTGCGCGCGGCCGCCGAGCTTGCCATCGGTGACGGCACGCCCATTACCGCTGAGCACCTCGCGAGTGCACAGAGGATCCCGGTCAAGTTCCTGGAAAATATCCTCACCCAGCTACGCCGCGCCGGCCTCGTGCGGAGCCAGCGCGGCGCCGCGGGCGGTTTCTGGCTGGCGCGCCCAGCGGCCGATATCGCGCTCGCGGACATCATCCGCGCGGTCGACGGACCCTTGGTGGGGGTCCGTGGTGCACGGCCGGAGAACGTCGGCTACTCGGGGGCGGCCGCGCCGCTGCAGCGGGTGTGGATCGCGCTGCGCGCGAACGAGCGGGCAATCCTTGAGCAGGTCACGCTGGAACACATCGCCTCGGGCAAGCTCCCCCGCCGGGTGATAGAGCTCGCCGACGACCCCCAGGCCTGGGTCTAAGTCTGTTATCGCACCGCGCGCGCCGGCCTCGGTCAGGCCGGCGGCTCCCGGCTCGACGGCATGGCGCCTTCGATATGCGGCAGAACCGACCGCGATCACGGAATCGATGCGGGAAGTGTTCCGATGACCACGATGGGAATAATCAGCGTCGCCTGGGGACACCACGGGGGTAGCACGCGGGCGCACGAGCGGGGGCAAACCGCTCTATCTTGCGGGGGCATGCACGGCTCCCGCACGTCTGTCACGGGGACTTGTCATGCGATGGTCATCGCGCGAACGAATCGTGCGCCACCCGATCGGCGCGCTCGCGCTGACCGCCGCTGCGATCATCGCTCCGCCGGCCGCGATCGCCGGCCCAGCCGGGACCGGCACCCCACCCACCGGGACGGTCACCGCAGCCGGCGCGCTGACCAGGATCCTGCGGCCGGCGAGTTCTCCGGCGCCGGGGCGCCTCGGCGTCGAGCCTGTCGACGTCCCCGCCGCCCAGGCCGCCAACCCGCGCACGCTCGGTGCGATCATCGGCCACGTGCGGCCCGGCGCGGCGATCCGCCGCCAGCTTCTGATCGCCAACCACGGCGGCGCGGTGGCGCACGTCGCGATCTACCCGGACGCGGCCGTCATCCGCGATGGCGCGTTCCTCGGCTCGGCGGGCCGGGCGCGCAGCGACCTGACCGCGTGGACCACGACG
>DATFVJ010000258.1:0-2721 GCA_035260365.1 Streptosporangiaceae bacterium | reverse complement strand
TGCCGCCCGGTGATGTCGCTGTCCAGGTCCTTCAGGATTCGCACGACGCCAGACGACTTCGTGCCTGAGCCGTAGGACGACACCGCCATCCAGTCCATCTCCACCGGCAGGTGCATGGCCCTGGCCAGGTCGGCGAGCACCATGACCGCGCCTTTCAGCACCCCGACAAGCAGCAGGTCCTGCCCGGCATAATCGGCGTCGATCTGTGCCGCGAGTTCGGCGACGCGCGCCTGCAGCCGCTCCGGAGTGATGAGCACGTCCTTGAGATCGGCACCCATGTCGCTCGCGTCCACCGGCTCCCTCCCTACGACTCGGCGCTCCCGCCGCTGCGGGTTCCCGCTGACTGGGGGGCGCTGCCTGTCGCGTGTTCGGCGTCCGTTGTGAAAAGCAGCTTCCCACATCGGCGCACCGCCCGGACGCCGGCCGGCAGATCGATCCAGCGCTGGCCGTGCCAGCCGGTCAGCAGCTCCTCGATCTGCCCGATGTGCCCTGCGGTCAGCGCACCTGGCGGGCAGCCGGCCGCGACCGCGCCGCGGTGCAGCACACGTGACCGCACGGCCAGCGGCAGCGCCGTGAGCGCGGCCGCGTCCAGGCCGCCGTCGCTGCCGCGAAGCCGTTCGGACTCAATATCCGCCCACTGGTAAAGCGCCTCGCCGTCCGCGCGCAACTGGCCCGCCGTCCGCGCGAGCGCCGCCGCTACGCCCGGGCCGAGTGCCCGTTCCAGCGTGGGCAGTACCTCGTGCCGCACTCGCGCCCTGGTGAACGCGGGATCGTGATTGTGCGGGTCGTCCCACGTCGCCAGGCCGAGCGCGGTGCACGCGGCGCACGTCGCGCCGCGGCGGACGCCGAGCAGCGGCCTGCGGTAGCGGCCCGCCCGGGCCGGCATGCCCGCGAGCGAACGCGCACCAGAACCGCGCGCCAGGCCAAGCAGCACCGTCTCGGCCTGGTCGTCGAGGGTGTGGCCGAGCAGCACGGCGGCCGCGCCGAGGCGGCGTGCGGTCTCGTCCAAGGCCGCGTACCGCGCCGTGCGCGCCGCGGCCTCCGGGCCGCCTGACCGCCCTACCTCGGCGGCGACCCGTTCCACCGGCTCGAGACCGAGTTCGGTGAGCAACCCGGCGACCCGGCGCGCACGCTCGGCCGAGCCCGGCTGCAGCCCGTGGTCGACGGTGACGCCGCCCGCGCGCAGGCTCAGCTTCGGCGCGGTGAACGCGAGCGCGGCCGCAAGGGCAAGTGAATCGGCGCCCCCGGAGCAGGCGGCGAGCACGAGCGAGCCTGGCGGCAGGTCGCTCAGGCCCTCCCGGGCCGCCCGGCGGACCGCCGCAACCGCCGGATGCGGCCCCATCGGGGCGTCCTCAGCCCTGCCCGCCAGGCTCTCCCGGCGGAGAGGCCGGCGGGGGCGCGGACGGGGGGAGCGCACCGGTGCCTATCACCCGGTTCACCCAGGCGGACGGGCGTGCGATCTCCGCCTTGGTGGGCAGCGTCTGCGGCGAAGTCCATACCTTGTTGAACCCCGCCATGCCGACCTCGTCGACCACGGACCGCACGAAACGCGCGCCCTCCGCGTACTGCTTGAGCTTGAGATCGATACCGAGCAGCCGCCTGAGCGCCTGCTCCATCCGGCCGGCCGAGTGCCGGCGCGCGGCGAAGCGTGCCCGTATCTCCGCCACCGACGGGACCACCTGCGGCCCCGCTGCGTCCATCACGTAGTCGCCGTGACCCTCGACCAGGGTCATGACGGCGGTGAGCCGGTCGAGCGTGGCTCGCTGACGCGGGCTCTGGATCGCCTCGATGAGGCTCTCGCCACCGCCCCCACCGCCGCGCACGGCGCCGGAGACCACGTCGGCGGCCGCCCGGAGCCGTTCGACGACCGCCGCGGGATCCAGATCGGACGCGAGCAGGAACTCCGAGATCTGGCCCTGCACGTAACCGCGCAGCCAGGGCACCGCGGTGAACTGCATCCGGTGCGTTTCCTCATGCAGGCATACCCAGAGCCGGAAGTCGCGGCTCTGCACGCCGAGCTCGCGTTCCACCATGACGATGTTGGGCGCGACCAGGGTGAGCCTGCCCGCGGGCACGTCGCCCTGATCCAGCCGGTCGTGCTGCCCGGCGGAATCGGGCCCGGCGGAACCGCCAGGGGCCGTGCCGTTCGCGGTGGCCGCGCGGCCCGCGCCCGGTGCCGCCTTCGCGTCCGGGTCCGGCGGGAGAAACAGCTCGTACTGGCCGAGGACGCGGCCGGCCAGAAAGGCGAGGATCAGCCCCATCTGGACGCCGGTGAACCTGGAGCCGACCGAGCCGAGCAGCCCGCCGGCCGCGGGCCACGCACCCGGCCTTTCCCGCAGCTGCTGCGCGAGCGGATCGAGCACGACGCGGAATCCGTCGACGTTGGCCCTGATCCAGCCCGGCCGGTCCACCACGGCGATCTGCCCCGCGTGCTCCCGGCTGACAAGGCCGGTGACCTCGCGGACCGGTTCCTGCACCACAGCCGCGAGTTCGCGAAGCTCCGCCACGGCCCGCCGGGCCTCTGCCAGGCTCACCTGAGGCCCGGGCCTGGCCCAGCGCACCCCCGTGGCGACGGCCACGTCCCAGTCGATCATCTGTCCGCTGCTCACCCCCCCACCGTACGTGCTAACCGGTGGTGCAAGCGCGCCCGCGCGAACCCCGCCCCCGGCCTGCCGCGAAGGACCCAGCGGCCAGCGGCCGCGGCCAGCGGCAGGCGCACCC
>DATFVJ010000257.1:0-2700 GCA_035260365.1 Streptosporangiaceae bacterium | reverse complement strand
CCACCGGCGGCGGGATTGGCGTCCGGCCGGCCCGGCCCTGGCCAGTCGACGCCGGCCCGGCGCAGGCCGTCGAGCCTGCGCCTGACGCGGTCGGAAAGTTCGGCCGCCGCCTTCCTGGTGAAGGTGAGACCGAGCACGCGTTCGGGCCGGGCGAGGCCGTTCGCAACCAGCCAGACGACCCGCGAGGCCATGGTCTCGCTCTTACCTGACCCGGCGCCGGCGGCGACCACCATGGGCCGCAGTGGCGCACCGATCACGCTCGCCTGCTCCGAGGTCGGCTCCGGCAGCCCGAGCAGCCGTGCGAGCTGCTCGGGGGTGTAGCGGACGGCGTCGGGCGCTGGCTCGTTCACGGCGTCACCTGGCCACCGCGTTCGTGTACCGGGCAGCACGAGGCCACCGGGCACGTCCGGCAGCCCGGGTTGACCGTCGCCTTGAAGACGGGGCCCGCCATGCCCTCCGCCACGGCTTCGACGAGCGCGCGGGGCCAGTCGGGCTCCGGGTCGGCGGCAAGCTCGCGCTGCCGCTGCACGCGCGCCCGCGCGCTCAGCCCTGCCTTGCCGACCTGGACAAGCTCCGCGCCACCCGGCTCGATGAGCCCGAACCGCTCGAACGCCCCGAGCAGCACCGCGAGCTGGTAGACACCGAGCTGCGGATGGCGGTCGAGCTCATCATCGGCCGGCTTGCCCGTGCCGGTCTTCAGATCGACGATCACCGCGCGGCCGTGGTCGTCGGCCTCGAGCCGGTCCACCCGCCCGGTGATCTCCACCCGGCCGAGCCGGATGCGGAACGCCTCCTCCGTGCCGGCCAGCTTGCGCGGATTGGCCCGGTGCCAGTCGAGGAAGCGGCGGACCATCCGGTGCGCCTCCTCGCGCCGCTTCTCGCTGTACCAGGCGCTGCCGAAATCCAGGTGCCGCCACGCCTCGTCGATCCGCTCCCCGATCTCGTCGTCCGCCGCCCCGTCCGCGGCGAGCACCGCGGCGGCGTGGATGACCGTGCCGAGGTTGCGTGCCACATCGGGCGAGCGCGCGCCGGTGGCCACTTCGAGCAGCCAGCGCAGCCCGCACGCGGTGAACGACTCGACCTGCGAGGGGGACAGCCGCACGCGCTCGCCCGGGCTGGCGATCGG
Organism: Streptosporangiaceae bacterium; assembly: GCA_035260365.1. GTDB lineage: Bacteria > Actinomycetota > Actinomycetes > Streptosporangiales > Streptosporangiaceae > DATFVJ01. The sequence goes on along the minus strand of DATFVJ010000257.1, from coordinate 1,574 downwards.
GCTCACGTCCGACAGTTCGGTGAGCGCGTACCACTGGCTCGGGTGCGCGCCCCGGACACCCGCGGCAGCGAGCTGGGCAAGCTGTCCCGCCGCCGCCGCGCGTAGCTGATCCGGCAAGGTGCCGTCGGCGGCGGCGGCCCGCAGGCTGGCGACAAGCGCCGGCAGGGAGAGCCAGCGCGCCTGGCGGCCGGCGACCCGCTCGATGGGCGTGTCGTCGCCGGCCAGTTCGCGCAGGAAACGCGAGGGACGTTCTTCGGTGTCGTCGCCGCCGACCGCGGTCACCACGACCCGCTGCCTGGCCCGCGTGACCGCGACGTAGAACAGCCGGCGTTCCTCGGCCAGGAGTTTGTAGGTGGTGGCCACCGCCGCGGCCTCCGCCGCCGCGAGCTGCGAGCCCGCCGCGACCTCGACGAGCGCGTCCACGCCGAGTAGCGAGCCGCGCATGCGAAGATCCGGCCAGGTGCCCTCCTGTACGCCGGCCACGACGACGACATCCCACTCAAGGCCCTTGGACCTGTGCGCCGTGAGCACGCGGACCGCGTCGCCCGATGCGGCCCGTTCAGCCAGCGTGTCACCGGGGATCTCCTGCCCGGTCAGGCTTTCGAGGAACAGGCCAGGCGCGCCGGGCGGCAGCCGTTCGGTATACCGTGCCGCCGCATCGAACAGCGCGAGTACCGCGTCGAGGTCGCGGTCCGCGGCGGCGCCGCGGACGCCGCCCTCGGCCGACGCCGCTTGCCACCGTGCCGCCAGCCCGGACTGTTTCCACACCGCCCACAGGACGTCCTCGACGGTGCCCGCCTCCTCGATGGCCTGCCGGGCCGCGGCGAGCAGTCCCGCGATGCGCTGCGCGGGCTCGCGGACGTCCGGGTCGACGAGGATCAGGACGCGAGGATCCCGCAGGGCCGCGGCCAGCAGGTCGCCCGCCCCCGGCGGCGGCGTCGAGACGGCCGGTTGCCCGCCGGCCGCGTCGCCGACCCCGACCCCGGCCGCGTCGTCACTTCCGGCTCCGGCCGCGTCGCCGACCCCGGCTCCGGCCGCGCGGAGCGCCCGGCGCAGCCTCCGCAGGCCGAGCGCGTCGGTACCGCCGAGCGGGCCGGTGAGCAGCTCCGCGGCGGCCTCTCCGGCAAGCACGTCCGGGTAAAGCGCACAGCGCAGCAACAGCAGCAGGGGCCCGACCGCGGGCTCGCCGACCAGCGGCACCTCGTCCCCGGCGACAGTCACGTGCACCCCGGCCGCGGTGAGCGCCCGCCGCAGCAGCGGCACCTGCAGCCGCGCCGACCGCACGAGCACGGCCATCTTCGGCCACGGCACGCCGTCCTCGAGATGCGCGCGGCGGAGCACGTCCGCGACGACGGCCGCCTCCTGGCTGGTGCTCTCCGCGACGACGATCCGCAGGTCACGCGGCGCCGCCCCCGGCGCGGCACCGTCAGAGCCGCCCGCGCGGTCTCCTGCTGCTTCGACGGGCACCAGGTCGCGGTGCCGTGGACCATGGGCCACGCCTCCCCCGCCCTGGAACGCGGGTAGCCGGGCCGCCACCCGCCGCGAGGCCGCGAGCAGCACGGCACCGCCGCGGC
>DATFVJ010000256.1:0-3086 GCA_035260365.1 Streptosporangiaceae bacterium | reverse complement strand
GACGGCGAGGTGCTGGCCTGCGACCCGCCGTCGCTGCTGGAGTTCCGGTGGGGCACCGACGTGATCCGCTTCGAGATCAAGCCCCGGGCCGGGGGGTGCACATTCGTGCTGACTGATGCATTCGACGAGCTGGGCAAGGCTGCCCGCGACAGCGCCGGATGGCATACCTGCCTCGACGTCCTCGAGCACCACCTGGACGGAACCACCCCGCCGTGGGCCACGGCAGGCCGCCCGGTGGCCGATGGTGTGATTCACGTGACCTCGCGCGAGCGCTGGAACGAGCTCCACGCCGGCTACGTCGAGAAGTTCGGCGAGGCCGCGTCCGCGATACGACCACCCGTCTAGTAGCTGAACGCCGGGCCGCGCTCCACGACGAGCTCATCGAGCTTGCGCTGAATGGTATCTCGCACCGTGTCCGCCAGGCAGGAAACCGACTCGTCCGCCCCGGCCAGACTGGCACTGGCCCGGCCGAAGCCGGAATCGTCAGTAGGCACCGGGGGGCAGAACTCGATGATCCAGTTGGACGGCAGCGGCGTCGCGCCGATCGCGCCGAGCCAGGGAAACAGCGGCGTGACCGGGAAGTACGGAAGCCCGAGCAGCCGGGCGACCTGCGACCAGTTCCCGATCATCGGGTAGATCTCCTCGGCACCGACGATCGCGCACGGGATGATGGGCACGCCCGCCTGCCGCGCGATGTGGGCGAATCCGCCCCGGCCGAAGCGCTGGAGCTGGTACCGCTGGCGGAACGGCTTCCCGATGCCCTTGAAGCCCTCGGGGAACACGCCAAGGAGCTCGCCCGCGGCGAGCTGCCGCTCGGCCTCGGCGCGGTCCGCCCGGACGTGCCCGCTCCGGCGCGCCATGGTGGACAGCACCGGCACCTCGTAGACCAGGTTCGCGCTGAGCAGACGCAGGTTCCGGTGCTGTGGGTGCTCGTCGAAGATGCCGATCTGCAGCATGATCGCGTCGAGCGGGAGCACGCCCGAGTGATTGGCCACGACCAGGGCCGCGCCCGACGCCGGGACGTTCTCCACGCCGCGCATCTGGACCCGGAACCACGTCGTGTAGAACGGGCGGAACAACGGCATCAGCATGGCGGCGGTCAATTCCGGGTCGAAGCCGGACTCGTCAACCTCGTAGTCCCCGGCCATCCGGCGCCGGACGAAGTCCACCGCGCCGCCGATCCGCTGCCGCCAGCCGTCCGCCTGGACGGCCCCGGCCTGGCTCACGTCGCCTCCCCCGCCGCAGCCGCCGCCCGCGGCCCCGCCGTCTGCCGCGGCATGTCTCGCGGCGAGGCGCAGCCGAGCGCGGCCAGCCAGGCGCCTCGCTACTTCTTGTTCCTGCGCTGAACGCGCGTCTTGCGCAGCAGCTTGCGGTGCTTCTTCTTCGCCATCCGCTTGCGGCGCTTCTTGATGACTGAGCCCACGAGACCACCCTCGCCCTGCGTTCTGGAATATAGGTATGCTCATGCGCACACCCGTTCCCCCAACGCGCCCGGGCACACGCCAACGCCACAGGGTACCTCTGTCCTGGCTGCCCCCGTCACTCCGGGCGCCCGACACCGCCCCGTACCGCCGGCGCCCCGGCGCGCCGGATGGCTCCTCGTTGCTCAGCTGGCTGCGACGAAGGCGTCCCGCAGGTACTGGTTGACCGCCTGCTCCGGCACCCGGAACGAGCGGCCGACCCGGATCGCCTCCAGCTCACCAGAGTGAACAAGGCGGTAGACGGTCATCTTGGACACGCGCATGATCGTGGCCACCTCAGCCACGGTCAGGAACCTGACCTCGCTGAGCGAGGTTGCGTCTGCTGCCATTGATAGCCCTCTCCCGGCTTGCTGCGTGCGCCTTGCGAGATTCAGCGCACCAGTCACGCCCGTCTCCAGCGTAAGTCCTGTACGGAAAAGGGCAACCCCGGCACGGGGCATCAATTCCGTATCGTCGGGGGCCGGCTAATTCCACTATGGCGCCGCCGCCAATCCGGGCTCGGGAAAGACGGTGGCGCCCTCAGCCGCCGCCCAGCTCGCGCCCACGATCCCGCGCGGCCTCGATGGCCGCCAGGAACGCGGCCCTGACCCGGTGCTTCTCCAGCTCGCGAATCGCGTTGATCGTCGTGCCGCCGGGGGACGTCACCGCCTCGCGCAAGATCACCGGATGCTCGTCCGAGGCGCGGAGCATGGTCGCCGCGCCGAACACGGCCTGCTTCACCATCTCCAGTGCGGTGGTCCGCGGCATGCCGAGCAGGATCCCGGCGTCGACCATCGCCTCGACGAGGAAATAGACATAGGCGGGCCCGCTGCCGGACAGCGCCGTCGCCGCGTCCTGCTGGGACTCCGGGATCCGCAGCACCTTGCCCACCGGGCGCAGCAGCTCCTCGGCGCGCCGCAGGTGCGGCTCCCCCGCGTGGGAGCCCGGCGAGATCACGCTCATCGCCTCGTCCACCAGGACCGGCGTGTTCGACATCACCCGGACCACGGGCACGTCTCCAGTCAGCCTGCGCTCAATGAACGACGTGGTGATGCCCGCGGCCACGGAGATCACCAGCTGGCCGACGGTCACCTTGGCCGCGATTTCATCCAGCAGCGCCGCCATGTCCTGCGGCTTGACCGTGATCACGAGCGTCTCCGCGCGGCCGACGGCCTCGGCCGCAGTGAAAACCTCGACGCCGTAGCCATCGTAGAGCTGCTTGGCCCGGTCGGCGCGGCGGGCTGCGGCGATGACTCCCGCCGGGGATACCACCCCGGCCCGCAGCAGCCCGGACATGAGCGCCTCGCCCATCTTCCCGGCACCAAGGATTGCGATCACGCCAGGGAGCCTACCGGGACGGGCGGACCTGTCAGCCCCGGGAGGCCAGCGAGCGCAGGAAGAACGCCAGGTTCGCTGGCCGTTCCGCGAGCCGCCGGACCAGGTAGCCGTACCAGTCGCTGCCGTAGGGGACGTAGACGCGCACCGGGGAGCCGCCGCTGGCCAGGCGGAGCTGCTCGGCGGGCCGGATGCCGTAGAGCATCTGGTACTCGAAGCTGTCAGCGGACCGGCGCGCCGCGCGGGCCCGCACGCCAGCGATCCTGATCAGCCGCGGGTCGTGCGTGGCGA
>DATFVJ010000255.1:0-3640 GCA_035260365.1 Streptosporangiaceae bacterium | reverse complement strand
CACGGACGCGGCGCCGCGGCCCAGATGAGCCGGTCCAAGCCGGTCCCGCCCGGTCCGCCGCCACTGCCGCAGGTGCAGCGGCTGCGGGTCCGGTTCGCCAAACGGGGCCGGTTGCGGTTCGCGAGCCATCGGGACGTGGCGCGCGCGATCGAACGGGCCGCCCGCAGGACCGGGCTGCCGGTCGCGTTCTCGGGTGGCTTCACCCCGCACCCGAAGATCTCCTACGCGGGCGCGGTGGCGACGGGCGTCGCGAGCGAGGCGGAGTACTTCGAGATCGGCCTGACGTCGCCGCGGCCGCCCGGCGACGTTCGTGACCGGCTCGACGCCGCGTTGCCCACGGGGCTCGACGTGATCGATGTCACCGAGGTGCAGGCCGGCCACCTGACCGACGACCTGCAGGTATCCGAGTGGCGGGTGACGCTGCCCGGGGAGCGGGACAGCGTGGCCGCAGCCGCGTGCCGCGAGTTCATGGCCACCGCCCACGTGGAGGTGGAAAGGTCCACCACCAAGGGGATCCGGCGGGTGGATGCCCGGGCCGCGGTCGTCACGCTGGAGGTCGACCGGCGTGCCGTAGACTCGGTAACAGGTGGATGTGCCATACTTCGAATGGTTGTTCGGCACATGACACCTGCTGTTCGACCTGACGACGTTCTGGCCGCGCTGCGTCAAGTGGCTGGCCTCGCGCCGCCGTCACCGCCACTGGTGACCCGGCTGGCGCAGGGGCCGCTCGGCGCGGCGGCTGGTGGGCTCTCCGAGCCCGGGGCTGCTGACAGCGCAACCGTCGGTTGCGACACCGCACACGGCGGCGCCGCGACGGGTGCGCCGGCCCCGGCTCCCTGAGCCCTGGACGAATGACGAGGCCAAACGCCGGCGGCGCCGCCCATTCAAGGTGGCACCGCACCGGCGAGCGCAGACGATTTGCTCCTGCGCGGCGCAGCGGACGCCGCTCGCGCCCGGGAGCCTGACGGGAGATTGCCCGCATGCTCGAAACCGAGCTTGACAACAGAGAACGTGACAACAACGAACCGGCCGGCTCCGGCGAGACGGCCGCGAACCAGGAGCCTACGGCGGCGCCGGGCGCTCCCGCAACATCGGCGGGGACAGTCGCAGCGGGGCCGGCCGATGCGCCACCCGCGCCGGTGCCGGCCGCGACCTTCCAGCCACCACAGGTCATCTTCCAGCCTCCGGCGGTGGTGCCCGCCGCCGTCCGCGACGACGATGACAGCGGTGGACACGAACCGGACGCGGACGACGACGGCGCAGGCAGCGGCCGCAGGCGCAGGCGCCGCGGTGGCCGTGGCAGAGGCAAGACCGGTGACACCGGCGAGGGGGCGGCGGAAGGCGCCGACACCCAGAGCCCGGCCGGCAACGGCCCGGACGGCGCCGCGGCCGCCGGCGTCGCCGCGGCCGGGCAGCAGGCGCAGCACGGACAGCAGGGACAGCAGGGCCAGCGCGGCGGCGCCGCGGGCGACGCACCGGGTAGCGGGTCCGGCGCGGCGAGCGGTCCCGGCGCCACGGACGACGCTCCGCGATCCACCCGGTCGAGGAGGCGGGGCGGCGCTGCCAAGGATCGCGACGCGCCCGCGCCGGCCGACGACGCGACCGGCAACGCGGCGAGCGGAGACGGCGCGGCCTCCGGCGCCGTGGCAGGCGCCGACGTCAGCGGCACCGCCGCCGGCGAGGCGAAAGGCACGGCCACCAGGTCGCGCAGGGCAAGGACGGGACGATCGCAGGGGGAGCCCGCCAGCGAGCCGCCCTCCGCCCAGGCGGACGCCGCCGGCGGCGAGCACGACGACGGGTCAGAGGACAGCGGCGACGGCGAAAGTGCGGCCACCCGCCGCAGGCGGCGCAGACGGCGCCGCGGTGCGGGCGACGCCGAGGCCGCGGCGGCCACGGGCACCGACGATCCGCCGAACACCGTGGTGCACGTGCGCGAACCGCGCCCCGCGGTCACGGCCGACCGGGACGAGGTGCAGTCCGTCAAGGGCTCGACCCGGCTCGAGGCGAAGAAACAGCGTCGCCGCGAAGGCCGGGATTCTGGGCGCAGGCGCCCGCCGGTCCTGAGTGAGTCGGAGTTCCTCGCGCGCCGTGAGGCCGTCCAGCGGGTCATGCTGGTGCGCCAGAAGGGCGAGCGTACCCAGATCGCCGTGCTCGAGGACGGCGTGCTCGTCGAGCACTATGTGGACCGGGCCGCCCACCAGTCCATGGCCGGCAACATCTACCTCGGCAAGGTACAGAACGTGCTGCCCTCGATGGAGGCCGCGTTCGTCGACGTCGGCAAGGGCCGCAACGCGGTGCTCTACGCCGGCGAGATCAACTTCGACGCCAGCGGGCTCGAGGGCCAGCCCAAGCGGATCGAGATGGTGCTGAAGTCCGGGCAGTCGGTGCTCGTCCAGGTCACCAAGGACCCGGTGGGCCACAAGGGCGCGCGGCTGACCAACCAGGTGAGCCTGCCCGGCCGGTACCTGGTCTACGTGCCCGGCGCCTCGATGACGGGAATCAGCCGCAAGCTCCCGGTCACCGAGCGGACGCGGCTGAAGCAGATCCTCAAGAAGGTCACCCCGGAAAATGGCGGCGTCATCGTCAGGACCGCCGCCGAGGGCACCGGCGAGGAGGAGCTTGCCCGCGACGTCGCGCGGCTGGCCGCGCAGTGGGAGAACATCGAGCGCAAGGGGGCGTCGGCGACGCCGCCCGAGTTGCTCTACAGCGAGCCCGACCTGACCATCCGGGTGGTCCGCGACATCTTCAACGAAGACTTCAGCGAGCTTGTCGTGGCCGGTGATGACGGCTGGGACACGGTGAACGAGTATGTCCGCTACGTCGCGCCGCATTTGGCCGAACGGCTGCGCCGCTGGGACTCCGACACCGACGTGTTCGCCAGCTACCGCATCGACGAACAGCTCGCGAAGGCGCTGGAGCGGAAGGTGTGGCTGCCGAGCGGCGGTTCGCTCGTCATCGACCGGACCGAGGCGATGACGGTGATCGACGTCAACACGGGCAAGTTCACCGGCCAGGGCGGCAACCTGGAGGAGACGGTCACCCGCAACAACCTCGAGGCCGCCGAGGAGATCGTCCGCCAGCTCCGGCTGCGCGACATCGGCGGCATCATCGTGATCGACTTCATCGACATGGTGCTCGAGAGCAATCGCGAGCTTGTGCTGCGGCGGATGCTCGAATGCCTGGCCCGCGACCGTACCAAGCACCAGGTCGCCGAGGTCACGTCGCTCGGGCTCGTCCAGATGACCCGCAAGCGGGTGGGCTCCGGGCTGCTCGAGGCGTTCTCCGAGCCCTGTGAGTGCTGCAACGGCCGCGGCCTGCACGTTTCGCTCGATCTGCCCGACGCGCCCGCGGCCAAACGGCCCCAGAACGGCCGTGGCAGCGGCCGGAGCGACGCCGGGGGGCAGGGCGACGGCAAGGGGCAGGGCGACGGCAAGGGGCAGGGCGACGGCAGGGGCCAGGGCGACGGCAGGGGGCGGCGCGAGTCGAGAAGGCAGGCCGACGCCAGGGGGCAGGCGACCGGCGGCGACGGTGGGAACGGAAGGCGCCGCGGCGATGATTCCGCGGTCGCCGACGATGGCGCGGGCGACGCGGGCACGAGCGGCGGCGCCGACAGCGGCGAGCGCGGCGGCGGCGCCGCGGG
>DATFVJ010000254.1:0-6863 GCA_035260365.1 Streptosporangiaceae bacterium | reverse complement strand
GCAGCGCCCTCAGGTAGTAGAGCTTCGCCCGGCGGACACGCCCGCGCGTCACCACCTCGATCTTGTCGATCGAAGGGCTGTGCACCGGGAACGTGCGCTCGACCCCTACGCCGTAACTGATCTTGCGGACCGTGAACGTCTCACGGCCCCCGCCGCCCTGCCGACGGATCACGATGCCCTGGAAGACCTGAATCCGTGATCGGGCGCCTTCCTTGACACGCACGTGCACCTTCAGCGTGTCACCCGGGCGAAAGCTTGGGATGTCCGAGCGGAGCTGTGCGTTCTCAAGCTCGGCGATCGCGGTGTGCATGACGGCGTTCCTCTAATTAATCGCGCGTTCGCGGGCGTGCGTACCGCCCCGGACATGGCTTGGGGGTCTCCCGAATTCCGCCGCGGCTGAGGCTACCCGGCGCGGCGGCGGCTTTCAGTGTGCCACATCTTCTGAGTGCACAGGAAAGCCAGCCTCGGACAGGACCTCCCGGTCGCGGGCGTCGAGGGTGGCCGGATCGAGCCTGCCGGCAAGTTCCGGGCGCATCCGTGCGGTCCGCCGCAGCGCGGCGTCGCGGCGCCACCGCGCGATGGCCGCGTGGTTGCCCGACAACAGCACGGCCGGAACGTCGCGGCCGCGCCACACTCGCGGTTTCGTGTAGACGGGGCCCTCGAGCAGGCCCGCCATCCCACCCAGCGGAGCCGGCGCACCGGTTCCGCCGGGGCGCCCGACCGTGGTCGCCGCGCCGACGCCGCCGAACGAGTCGTCCGCGGCCGATTCCGCGTTGCCGAGCACGCCGGGCAGCAGGCGGCAGGTCGCCTCCACCATCACGAGCACGGCGGCCTCGCCGCCAGCGAGGACGTAGTCGCCGATGCTCACTTCCTCGACCGGCATCCGGGTCCTCGCCTCATCGAGGACCCGCGCGTCCATTCCCTCGTATCGCCCGCAGGCGAACAGGAGGTGCGGTTCGCGCGCGTACCTCGCGGCGACCTCCTGGGTGAACAGGGCACCGCTCGGTGTGGGCACGACGAGCCGCGGCACGGCCGCCGCGCCGGCCGGCGCGGCCGCATCAAGTGCCTCGCCCCACGGCTCAGCCTTCATCACCATTCCAGGGCCGCCGCCGTACGGCGTGTCGTCGACGCTGTGATGCGCGTCGTGTGACCAGTTCCTGAGGTCGTGCACGTTGACGCGGATGTCACCGCGGGCTGCTGCCTTGCCAATGAGCGACATGCGCAAGGACTCGAAGTACCCAGGGAAGATCGTGATGATGTCGATCCGCATGACGGTCAGGCCGGCTGATCCTGGTCGAGCAGGCCCGGCGGAGGGTCGATGACCAGACGGCCCGCCGGCAGGTCGACTTCTGGCACGATGGCGGCGACGAACGGCACGAGTATCTCCACCGCACCTGGCCCGCCGACCGTCGCGACCGCAGGAGGCGAACCGGCGGCGGCTGCCACGCCGCCCGCCGGATCGCCGTCGCCGGGCCGGATCACGAGGAGATCCTGGCCGTGATGCAGGACGTCGGCGACGGTTCCGACCCGAGAGCCGGTGGCGGTGACCACGTCGAGGCCGATCAGCTGATGGTCGTGGAACTCGTCGGGATCATCGGGAACGGGCACGTCGGCGGAGTCGATGACGAGCCACGCGCCGCGCAACTGCTCCGCCGCGTCGCGGTCGGTCACGCCGGAGAAGCTGACGATCAGGCCGCCAGCGTGCGGCCTCGCGTTGGTGACGGTGAGCGGACCAAGCGCTTCGGGCTGCGTGGCGAGCACACAGCCCGAAGCGAACCTCTGGTCGGGATCGTCGGTCCGGACGTCGACCGCGACCTCCCCGCGGATTCCGTGCGGGCGGCCGACGCGGCCAACGACGAGGAGCATGCCCGTCAGCGGACCTCATCCAAATCGAGCAGGTCCACCCGGACGTACCGGCCTCCGGCGAGCGAGCCCATGACGGTCCGCAGAGCCCGGGCGGTGCGGCCACCGCGCCCGATGACCTTGCCTAGATCATCGGGATGGACCCGCACCTCGAGGATCTTGCCGCGGCGCAGGCCACGGGTTGTGACCCGGACATCTTCCGGATGCTCGACGATGCCCTTCACCAGGTGCTCAAGGCTTTCCTCAAGCACCTCAGGCTCCGCTACCGGCCTCGTCGGCTGCTGCCGCGGCACCAACGGCCTCGGCATCGGGGCCGGCCTCGGCATCGGGGCCGGCCTCGGCATCGGGCGCACGCCTGCGCGTAGCCCTTGTCGCAGCCTTGCCCTCGTCGGCCGTCTGGCCAGACTCGTCAGCCTTGGGCTCTGCCTTGGCTGCCTTGGACGCTGCCTTGTCCGGCGTGTCCTCCGGCTTGTCCGCCTTGGCGGCCCTCTTCGGCTTGGTGTCAGCGCCCGAGCCGGCGGCGCCAGCCTTACCAGCCTCCGCCTTACCGGTCCTGGCCTTGCCCGCCTCGGCTTTGCCCGCCTCGGCCTTGCCAGCGTCCGCATCCGCGCCCGCCGTCTTGGCCGCCCTCGAAGAACGCGCCTCCGGTTTGTCGGCCTTCGGCTCAGCCCTCCTGGCGCGCCCCTTCTGGGTGGTAGCCGCGCCCTCCGCCTCGCCGTGCGTTTCTCTCAGTGCGGCGGCGAAGGCCTCCTTCTTGTCCGGTCCTTGTGCACCGGTCTTGAGGGTGCCGTCCGCGCCGTCCTCGCCATGGAACCGCTGCCAATCCCCGGTGATCCTGAGGAGATTGCGCACCGGATCGGTCGGCTGTGCGCCGACCGACAGCCAGTACTGTGCGCGCTCGGAGTTGATCTCGATGAGCGACGGCTCCAGCTTCGGGTGATATTTCCCGATTTCCTCGATCGCGCGCCCGTCCCGCTTGGAACGGGCGTCAGCGACGACGACGCGGTAGTACGGCGCATGGATCTTTCCCATGCGCTTGAGTTTGATCTTGACAGCCACGGGTGTGGTCTTCTCCCAGCAATATCGGTGCGAGCGGTGCCCTGCCCGGGTGGGGACCGGCGGAACCGCTCAGGCGGTACCCGGCCCCGCGGGTTAGAGAGGGCCCCGAAGTCCGGGTGGTCGCGGTCACATTGTGCCAGACGCCCGACGCCGGCGCGTAATCGCCGCCAACACCACCGCCGCAGTCCCGCCCAGTGTCTGCCCGGCCGATCCGCCGCCGCTACCTGTCGCGCCCACCCCCACGCGGCCGGTCCGCACCCGCGTCCGGTAACGCCGATCGTCGGATGAGCGCCGTACTCCCAGACCAATGCCCCACAGGTGTTGCGACTGCAACAGGCGTCAGGACAACACCCATGGCCCATCGTTGTTGCTAGAGCAACACCCATGGGCCATCGCTGTTGCCAGAGCCCTCCAATCAGGGCCGGGAAACAGTTCATGATCCGCAACTGTGTCAATCTGCCTGCGCTATGTGCAGGCAGATTGACACAAAAACGGATCATGAACGCGCCGGGGGGGTGAATGGCGTCGTGCGGGCCGCTGAGCCCGCCCTTGGGATCATCCACATGCGCGGCAGCCGTTCGGGAACTGCGCTACCCCGGGGAGTCGACCCCCAAATGCGGGGGTCCGGGGGTCCTCCCCCGGGCTAGCAGGGCCCTGCACCGGTGGTGCCGTATGCGCGGCAGCGGTCGAGAACTGCGGCACCCTGGGGGACGACCCCCAATGCGGGGTCCGTGGGTGGAGCCCCCGGGGTGGCGGGGCTCCGCACCAGTGGGTGCGGCATGCGCGGCAGCCGTTCGGGATCGATGGGTCACGCGCGGCAGGATGGACGCGTTGGCCCGGGGTGCGGCGGCTACTTGCGCTTCGGGTCCTTGCCCTTCGCGCCGCGGAGCTTGAACGCCGCAGGGAGATCTTGAAGATCGGGCAGATCGGCGGGGCTCGGCGCCTTCTTGCCGAGGCCGGGCAGTCCCGAGGTCAGATCGCCCAGGGTGCCGGGCAGAACCGGACCGGCGCCCGCGCCGCCGCCGAGCCCGGGCAGCCCTCGCGGCAACCCCTGACCGCCGCGCGCCTGCCCGTCCGCGCCCGCGGAGGTGGCCCGGTCGGGTGCGCCGCCCGGTCGTCCGCCCTTCGGCTTCCGCTTGCTCTTCTTGCCCCGGGCGGACTTGACCGCCTTGCGCCTCATGCCGGGTATCCCTGGCATGCCGGGCATCCCGCCGCCGAGCATCTGGCGCATCATCTTCTGCGCCTCGAAGAACCGGACGACCAGGTCCCCGACCTCGCCGATGCTCACACCGGAGCCGTTCGCGATCCGCGCTCTCCTGGAGCCGTTAATGATCTTCGGGTGGCGCCGCTCCTCCGGTGTCATCGAGCGGACGATGGCCAGCACGCGGTCGAGCTGGCTGTCGTCTATCTGGCTGAGCATCTCCCTGTTCTGCGCGGCGCCAGGAAGCATGCCGAGCAGGTTGCCGATCGGCCCGAGCTTGCGGACCATCAGCAACTGGTCCACGAAATCCTCGAGGGTGAAGCCCTCGCCGGAGACGAGCTTGTCCGCCATCTCGGCGGCCTGGTCCTGGTCGAAGGTGCGCTCCGCCTGCTCGATCAGGGTGAGCATGTCGCCCATGTCGAGGATCCGCGACGCCATCCGGTCCGGATGGAACACGTCGAAGTCTTCGAGCTTCTCGCCGGACGAGGCGAACATGATGGGCCGACCGGTGAGTTCCGCGATGGAAAGCGCGGCGCCGCCCCTGGCGTCACTGTCCAGCTTGGTCAGGACCACGCCGTCGTACCCGACACCGTCGAGGAACGCCTGCGCGGTGGTCACGGCGTCCTGGCCGATCATCGCGTCGACGACGAAGAGGATCTCGTCCGGCTGGACCGCGTCCCTGATCGCGACGGCCTGGCGCATCATCTCCTGGTCGACGCCGAGCCGGCCCGCCGTGTCGATCACGACCATGTCGTGCAGGTGGCGCCTTGCCTCCTGGACGGACCGGCGGGCCACCGCGACAGGATCGCCGACGCCGTTGCCAGGCTCGGGCGCGAAGACGGGCACCCGGGCCTGCTCGCCGAGGATCTGCAACTGGCCGACCGCGTTGGGCCGCTGCAGGTCCGCCGCGACAAGCAGCGGTGTGTGGCCCTGCTCGGCCAGCCAGCGGGCCAGCTTGGCGGCGAGCGAGGTCTTACCCGAGCCCTGGAGCCCGGCCAGCAGGATGACCGTCGGCGGTGTCTTCGCGAACTCGAGCCTGCGGGTCTGGCCGCCGAGGATCTCGATGAGCTCCTCGTGGACGATCTTGATGACCTGTTGCGCGGGGTTGAGCGCGGCGGAAACGGCCTCACCGCGCGACCGCTCCTTGACGCGCGCGACGAACTCTCTGACCACCGGGAGCGCCACGTCCGCCTCGAGCAGCGCGATGCGGATCTCGCGGCAGGTCGCGTCGATGTCGGCCTCGGACAGGCGCCCCCTGCCTCGCAGCGAGGAGAAAACCTGGGTCAGCCGGTCGGATAGCGTCTCGAACACGTCTTTGCCGTCCTCGGGCCGGGTATCTGCGGATCGGTTATCCAGGCTATCCGGTCGAAGCCGCGGCGGTGCCTAGCTGTCCGCCGCTTCCCGTGCGGCCCGGGCGTCCGGCGCCTCGGCCAGAGCGTCCGGCGCCTCGCCCTGGGGGCCCTTGGCGCCCGGGGCCGAATCGATGGCGCTGGCCAGCGCGGCGAGCACGCGCTCCCTGATCAGCGCGCGCACCTTCTCTCCGGCCGGCGGTTTGCCCGAGCCGTCCACGACGTAGAACGCGTCGACCGCCTCCGCGCCGAGCGTCTCCACCCGGGCCGCCCGGACATCCAGGCCGCACTCGCCGAGCGCGCGCCCGATCCGCCACAGCAGACCGGGCTCGTCGTGTGCCCGCACGTCGACCACGGCGGCGCTGCGGGAGGCGTCGTCGACCATGGTGACCTTGGGTGGCGCGACCGGCACGCCCGGACGCGGCCGGTACGCCCGCTGCCGCCTGGCCAGCCGTTCCGCCACGTCCAGCCGGCCGTCAAGCATCCGGCGCAGGTCACTTTCGATCAGGTCCGCGTCGGCCGGCGAGCCGAACTCGCGCGCCACGGCGAAAACGGCGACCGCCGTGCCGCTGGCCGAGGTCGCGGTCGCGGACCTGACCACCAGGCGATGCGAGGCGAGGACGCCGGCCGCACGCCAGAGCAGCCCGGGCCGGTCGGGCGCGACGACCGTCACCTCGGAGTCGTGCACCACCACCGCCGGGCTGCCGCGCGCCACGAGTTCCAGCTGCCCGGGCGAAAGCGCCGCGGGCTGCGGGGGTTCGTCCCCGGCGAGCACGGCGGCGGTGCGCCGGACCAGGTCGGCGACGAGCGCGGCCTTCCAGTCGTTCCACGCGGTCGGCCCGGTTGCGTGGCCGTCCGCGATGGCGAGAGCGTGCAGCAGTTCGAGCAACGGCCTGCTGCCGATAAGTTTGGCGACCCGTTGCGCCGTGAGCGGATCTTCCAGGTCCCGGCGCGTCGCTGTCTGCGGAAGCAGAAGATGATGCCGAACGGCTGCCGCGAGCATCTCCACGTCCTCCGCCGCGAGCCCAAGCCGGTGCCCGACGTCCCTGGCGACCTCCGCGCCTGAGATGCAGTGGTCGCCGGGCCAGCCCTTGCCTATGTCGTGCAGCAGCGCGCTGAGCAGAAGCAGGTCGGGACGTGCCACGTCGCGGACGAGCGGCGCCGCGGCCGCCGTGGTCTCCACCAGGTGCCTGTCGACCGTGAAGGTGTGCAGCGGGTTGCGCTGCGGCCTGTTGCGCACCCGTTCCCAGTCCGGAAGCAGCGCCGTGATGAGTTCTTCCTGGTCGAGGGCCTCCCACACGCTGATCGCCGCGGGCCCGGCGCCGAGCAGCCCGATGAGCGCGTCCCGCGCCTCGTCCGGCCATGGCACGGGGAGCGGCGGGCAGTCGCGC